>JAFGJC010000101.1 GCA_016929305.1 candidate division CSSED10-310 bacterium
GATCAGCGCGACATTATATGAATGACCGAAAGTGTAAGGATCTCGTAATTCAACTGCCTTGGCCAGTGCAGAGACAGTCTTTCTGATCGCATCAAGTTTTTCTTTTTCGACAGATTTTCTTTCTGAAATATCACGAATGATAGCAACCACGCGTGATTCATCGCCAATTTTGACTACACTCGTCGATACTTCAACAGGAATCCGGCGACCGTTTTTATGTAGATTTTCTCCTTCTCGCAAGAAAATGCTTCCTCCGGTTTTATGAATTTCCGTCAAACCCGGCAAATGCTGGTGCATGTCCTGTGGTAATAGATCTTTGACGTTCATCCGCACGAATTCATCCCGGCTGTACCCGAACATACTGCATGCAGCACGATTCACGTCAAAAATGTCACCTTCGGGTGATTCCACAATGATGGAATCACGTGCTCCTTCAAATACCGAGCGAAAGTGCTCTTGACCGTCGCGAAGCGCCTGTTCCATTTTTTTCCTCTCGGTGATATTGCGCAGCACACCCTGAACTGCATTTCCTCCGTGATATTTAATATGCGAAACAGAAACTTCGACATCCACACCCAGACCATTTTTGGTAAGCGCAGTGAATTCATATCTTGCCCCTGTATCACCGTTTTCCAGCATCTTTTTTTGTCGCTCGGCAACAAAAGAATGACTTTCCGGTGCGACAAGATTCATGATATTAAAATCAGATGATCGGACATCTTCCATGGTATAACCTAATATCTCTTCGAATTTCCTGTTGATTACTTCAAATTTATCGTTATATAGCAAATAGATGGCATCATTGCTCTGCTCAATGAGAGCTCGATACTTTTGTTCAGATTCCTTTAATGCCTGAATCGCCATAAGCTGCTCCGTTTTATCACTGCAGAGTATCCGCAATTCTCTGGGAGATCTATCCGGGTTAAGAACCAGCTTCACGTTTTCGCTGACAAAGATAATTGATCCGTCTTTCCTGATTTTTCGAAACTCCAATCGGCTCTGTTGCGTTTTTCCTTTAACAATTTCACGTATCTGCTTTTTTACCTGTTTAAGGTCATCCGGATGTACAACATCCCATATGGGATTACCAATTAACTCGTGTTTTTCAAAACCTAAATATTCCGCGCCAAATTTATTTACTGAATTGATAAAACCATGTGGATCTACGGTGAAATACATATCCGGAGCGTTATCGTATAAATCCATATATATTTGTTCAGATTTTTTCAGCTCATTTAAAGCAACCAACTTGTCAGAAATATCTGAGAAAATACCGCGAAAGGAGACAATTTTACTATATTTGTATTGCGGCTCAATATTTCCTTCAACAGCGATTTCTTTTTCATTCTTACCTGTTAACACAATAAATATTTTTTTGATAGTCTCACCATTTAAAAGCCGTTTTTGGTCTTCAATCCATTGATCATGATATTCGTGATGAATAATATCTGTTACATTCAGGGATTCCATCTCCTCATCATGATAACCAAGGCAATCCTTCCATTTCTTATTGACATAAAGTATCCTGCCATCCGGGGCAGTAATTTGTACAAGATCGCTGACATTATTCATAAAGTCCGCGACATTTTGGTTCAGATTTTCAACACCAAATTCAACATCCTTTCTCTGTGTGATATCCCTGATGACATGTAGTGTATTGATACCATTATCTGTTTTCAATTTCGACTGGGACACTTCAATAAACTTCTTCCCGCCTCCGCCATCCAGTATCAACCCTTCATTAATGACAGAACCGTTTATATATTTCTTTTGATCAAAATATTTTAAAACCACAGAAGACTTGCTGTAAGGCTGCTCAAGGAACTGGAGGTCGGGTTCATGATTCACAATGTTCCAGATAGGCTGGCCGAGCATTTCTTTGCGAGCAAGGCCGGTTAAATGTTCCATAGCACGATTCCACTCCATAATGGAACCATGCTCATCACAGTAAATGATGCCATCAGCTGAGATTTCCACGATAGATTTGAATTTCATATCTTCAGCCATGAAATCGCTATTGACTCGCATCGCATCCGAAACCGGAACAGGAGCATTTTTCGGTATACTTTTACTTGCAGTATTCGCGTATTTGCGCAGTCGAAATATCAGATATGCAATTACGGTAATAAAAATAAACGCTATCAGAACGACCCAATAAAGCGAGATGGAAACATCCACTGGCAGATGATTTTTCACCATGACAGCTCCCTTGGAGTTTAGAGTTGAATTGTGTATACAAGCAGCGATTTAAGCGAAAAGTAAATCAATTCGTAAACGCAGTCATCCCTTTAAAAATAGAGAAAATCAAAATTAAATTTGACAGGATCTATTTCATAATAGATGAACTAACCATCAATTTTATAGCTTCGCTTGAGGAAAACAAACAAGGTGGTGTGAGCTAAGAACAATGTCCTTTTTTTCATCTTGATGGATAGCAATACCAAACATATTTACTTAATGAAGAGTAATTTCTTCATCAAGCTCTGGTTTCCGATTTTTAACCTGTAAAGGTAAATACCGCTGGAAACCAGTTCACCCGAATTATTTTTACCATCCCATTCGATCGAATAAGCACCCGATTTTTGTGGAGAATTTACTATGTCGCTCACACGTTCGCCCAATAGACTGTAAATCGACAGCGAAACATAATCCCAATTCTCAGCTAATGTATAGCTGATCACTGTCGAACTGTTGAATGGGTTGGGATAGTTTTGATA
>JAFGJC010000102.1 GCA_016929305.1 candidate division CSSED10-310 bacterium
ATAATAGTTGACCGCTTCGTTCCTGATATAAAGGTTTCAGATATTCAGGATTGATCATCGAAACAAGCAAAGCAAAGGCCATGGGTAAGCCGCCGATGATCCACATCGACATTCTTCCCTGAGCGGTATAGACTTTCATTTGCCCTAATAATTTGAATCTCTCCCGAATAGTAAAACTGATCTTGTCTAAAACTTCGGTTAAATTACCTCCGGTTTCACGTTGAAGTATCACTGCCATCACAAAGAGTTGCAGGTCAGTGCTTTCGACACGTGCGGTCAAATTAATCAGCGCCTCTTTGATTGGCAACCCCAGATTATTTTCTTCAAAAGTCTTTTTAAATTCCGTCCCGACAGGTTCAGGAGCTTCCATGGATACAAGTTGCATCGCTTTATTAAAGGCATGTCCTGCCTTTAGCGCGCTGGCCATCATATCAATGGCATCCGGAAACTTCTGCATAAATGACTTCAGTCTCTTTGATTTTTTAATTGATAAATAGATTACAGGAAAATATGCCATAATTGCAAAAGCAATGACATTCAAAAAAAACCCGCCACCTCGCATTATTGTCAATAAGGATCCCAGCGTTCCCAGGGTTATCATAAGAAGTAGAACTTGTCCTACTCTCAAATTCACTCCTGATTTCAACAGCATTCCTGATAATCTATCCGTAATCTTAATTTTTTCTAATAGCCTGTTGAAGAGTGGTATTTCACTGAATTCCTCGCTTCTAAAGATCACTGGTATATGTTTTTCTTGCGTTTCTATCCTCGAAAAGAATTCCAGTCTTTTATGAGCCTGAGATGCACTGTTTCCATAAATATTTCGAAGAATACTCCAAATTGAGAACACAATGAAGATCGTTCCGAAAAAAATAGAGGCCAGTACGAAGTTGATCATTCGTTATCCTCTTCATAGTTATACTTGTCTTTGGGTTCAAAAATATTCTCCGGCAGTTCTATGCCGGCTGATTTAAATTTCTCGGCAAACTTCGGTCGAATCCCTGTCGTTTTGAATACTCCCAACACTTTTCCATCTTCTCGAATGCCGATTTTTTCAAAAAGGAATATATCCTGGAGAGAGATGATATTACCCTCCATTCCCGTTACCTCTGATAACTTCACAATTTTTCGGGATCCGTCACTCATGCGCGAAATCTGAACAATCAAATCGATCGCAGAAGATATCTGCTCTCTCATGGCTCTGTCTGTCAGGTTTGAGCCTGCCAATAAAATCATCGTCTCGAGCCGACGGAGAGCGTCCCGCGGAGTATTCGCATGTAATGTCGCTAAAGAGCCGTCATGTCCTGTATTCATCGCCTGAAGCATATCTAACGCTTCAGCCCCTCTTACTTCGCCCACAATAATTCGATCAGGACGCATTCGTAGCGCATTCTTCACCAGATCTCTTTGATCCACAGCACCTTTTCCTTCGATATTAGAGGGTCGTGTTTCCAGACGAACGAGATGGTCCTGATCAAGTTGGAGTTCAGCAGCATCTTCTATTGTAACAATTCTCTCACTCGCAGGAATCTGAGATGACACGACATTTAGTAGTGTCGTTTTACCCGATCCTGTTCCGCCGGAAATTAAAATGTTCAGGCGTGTTTTTACCGTTGCCTCCAATAACAGTGCAATTTCAGGAGTTAGTGCTTCTAATTGTATAAGATCCTCCATCGTAAACCGTCGGACACCGAATTTACGAATCGAAAGAATCGGACCATCTATCGCCAGGGGAGGTATAATTGCATTCACCCTCGAGCCATCACGTAGTCTTGCATCGACCATGGGAGATGATTCATCGACTCTTCTACCGATGTCAGATACGATTCGATCAATAATATTCATTAGATGGTTGTCGTCTTTAAAAACAGTATTTGTGGATTGGAGTTTTCCATATCGCTCTACATAAACCTTGCTGTGAGTATTCACCAAAATATCAGAAATAGAGGGATCGTTTAAAAGAGGTTCCAGGGGACCCAGTCCAAAGGTTTCGTTCAGAATCTCTTCTGTTAATTGTTCTCGATTCAATTCTGGTCCTACGTTTTCATCTTCACGAAGGAGACTTTCTACAACGTCCCGAACCTGGGATTT
Organism: candidate division CSSED10-310 bacterium; assembly: GCA_016929305.1. Lineage (GTDB taxonomy): Bacteria > CSSED10-310 > CSSED10-310 > CSSED10-310 > JAFGJC01 > JAFGJC01. The sequence continues at coordinate 2,092 of JAFGJC010000102.1, forward strand.
AAGAACTGTTTTTGATATGGTCTCCAGTTTTGTCAGATCGAGTTTATCGATCAAACGCCGATGAATTTTCTCCTTTAATCCCTGATTACGGGGTGTTCTGGGAGAAGCAACGGATTGTTTCGCAGTATCCGGTGCGTTTGTATCCTGAGGCAAGATTTTCGAATCAGTGATTTTTCCATTGCCATTATCGTTGTCATTTCGCAGACGTTGCCTTAATCCCATTCTATTTTCCCTTGTGCTTGATTATCTTCTTAAAGATATTCTTAGTCTGTTTTTTTGTAGAATTTCCGAGATCTGATTCCTCATCATGTAACAGGGCAGTCGCCATTTCAAGAAATTCAAGCGATACTTTTGCTTTGGGCATCATCAATGAAATCGGATTTCCTTCATTAATTGATTTGAGCATTTTGGGATAATTTAGATTGGGCAATTTCCATCGGATAGGATAACCGATTGTTTTTTCTAACTGACGGAAATCCATTCCACTTGCCGCAGAACAACGATTCAAAATCAATTGTACTTTATCATTGCTATAGCCCATTTTTTTAAAAAGATCAAGACAGCGCTTTGTGTTATAAATTGCCGGAATTTCTGAATTGCTGACCGTCAGGAGTATATCAGCCTCGTCCAACGCTTTTATCGTAATCTCATCAAATGTCCTGTGTATGTCAATAATTATATATTCAAAAATTGTTTTCAATAAATATAATAGCTGGTCGATCTGATTTGCATGGATAGCCTCTGATTCTTCAATCTGATTTGTTCCTGCCAGAAGAAATGTGCCGGATGAATGTTTGGATAGAGCATCTTTTAATAATTTCGGTTCAATTGTGTTAATTGTCTCGCCCAAATCCAAAATAGAATATTTCGGCTTAATATTAAAAAACAACTGGGAATGACCGAACTTGAGATCCAGATCCAGAAAAACTACTTCCTTCTTTAAGTACTTGGCCATTACCGTAGCTAAATTCGTCGCAATCGTTGTCGTCCCCACCCCGCCTTTGACTCCCATAACGGTTATTATTTTGCCCCTGACTGTGCTCTCGCCCGTTTTTTGTTTCGCTCGCTGTATGATAGATTTCATAGCCTCGATAACATCTTCTTTGACAAAGGGCTGGGATAAAAACTCCTGTGCTCCGGCCCTCAGCGATTTGATGATGGTCTGTGATGTGGGCTTTGATGCCGTTGCCACCATGATGGTATCAGGAAAATTCTGCGTGATTTTTTTTGATACATTGAGGGATTGCTCTTCGCTTGGAAATAGATTTAAAACAACTATTAACGGCTTTAGCTTTTTAACCAAATTGAATGAATTGACCAGAGCGGTCGTTTCGCCCTCAATCTCGAGTCCCGGTATATCTCTGAGAATAGTCTTAATTTGTTGACTGGATTTCGGATCTGGATCTACAATGACGACTGAAATCTTTTCTGCCATTATTATTTTCTCATTTATACGTAAATTACTGGACCAGTTTAACAGCCTTTAAAAATGTGACTCCGCTTCCCCGAACACCGAAAGTAATATCTTCCAGAAATATGCCCTTCACTTCTTGATGAGTTGTCTCTTTGACAAAAAATACAGCTAACCCTATTACCTCCACAGTATTTCTTCCTGGGTCGGGAGGAAAATTGTTATCCCATAAAGGTATTTTTACAAGCCTGGGGCTCAAACCGGGGGGAAAAGCCGAATCTTCAATCCCAGAATCCGTCCATTTAGCATCCGGATCTAACGCCATCAAATCCTCCGCAGCCTGCTTCGTTTGGGCAACCATATTTCCCGGTTCAACCAAGAGGACATCCCCTTTGGCGATTGTCATCGAAGATCCGTTCCTTATATTATCATAATACGCAGAGGCGCCGGTGATTGGCGTCCCTTTGTTCTGAGGCGGAAAACAAACAGGACTAAAAAATCCTTTCTCTTTTGGATCCCCTGCTCCGCTTTTAAGTTTAACTGTATCACCCGGCTTCCAATTATCATAAGGAATAGCCCAGGGAGCGACCTTTTTCGTTCCCACCAGGGTTTCAATTTCGGCTGTGGCGACAGCACTAACGGTCGTGGTGGGCATTCCCAATACACCGGCAAAAAAAAGATTGATTTGCTGGTTCGCCTGTACCTGTATCCTGGTCGATGTTGGAAAACTGACATCTGCCGCGCTGATTTGAACGGGTTGATTGATACAAGTATTTTGTGCTGCGAAGAATATAGCGTTACTTACTGCATCTGTCCCATTATTAATCAAGCCGGATGCTCCCGCCAAGGCCGCAGCATCCACGGCATTCTGCAGCTGGTTTCTGGCAGTCATCATGAGTCCGACATCTATCGACAGCGCGGTGAAACCGACCAGCACAACCAGGGCGAATGCAGTAAAGACTAGCACATTTCCCTCTTGATCTCTGATTATAGACGTCATGGTTTTGCCCGCATGAAAGTTCTACAATTTATCTATTTCCGGTATCTCATCATATTCAAACGCCTGAATTATCTCGGGGGAGAGCATGATGATCAATTCGGTTTCTTCGTTAATGAAGCGACTGCTGCTAAATAACTTGCCCAGAATTGGTATCTGTCCTAAAACAGGTATCTTCGATACCGTTTTTATTATTTCGGTCGACAATAATCCTCCGATGACCAGATATTGTCCCTTTTGGAGTTCCACCGTGGTTTTAGCTTTTCTGGTGATCAGAGAGGGAATTCGAAACCCGCTCAATGTAATCCCGTTTTCAAAATCCAGACTGCTCACCTCTGCAGCGACTTTCACATTGACCAGTTCCGAATCCAGGACAGTCGGTACAAATTTCAACTTGACTCCAAACTCTTTAAACTGAATCGTAATTGATTGCATCCCGGCGGTTCCTGAGACAATCGGAATGGGGAATTCGCCTCCCGCTATAAAGCTTGCCTCAGCGCCATTGATTGCGCTTAAATTTGGTTTTGCAAGAATGGATAATAAATTTTTCTCTTCCAAGGCTTTGATCATTGCGGTAATATTTTTCGCAGGTGCGGACAGAAAAAAGTTTACATTATCCCCAAGGTTCAGTGGGTCATGTGGTGTCACAGCCTTGCCGATAAAGCTGCCGGCATCGACCTGTTCGCCCTTCACTTTCATGTTCTTCACTAACAAATCCACGCCTAATTCTTTCAGCGCATTTCTATTAATTTCTGCAAATCGAACCTGGAGCATCACCTGATGCGTCGCGACTTCGCTGTGTACATATACTCTTATCTGGTGAAACTTTTCCTGTTCATTCCATAAAATCAGGCTGGTAGATCCCAACGCCTTGCCATTAATCAGTACCTGTGAAGGCGTAGTGACAATGACATCCGCTATACTCGGATCGGCAACAGAAACTCGCTTAATGGCTTGTTTAAAATCATAGAGCTCAGCCTGACCCTTTGCCACTAAAACTTTTTCAACTTTGGATTGTGCTGAAAAGAGTAATGAGCAAGATATAAAATAATGAAAAAAGAGAAAAAGAGCGAGGTATTGAATAGATGTTCTGATTTGATAATAACGTTGTTTTTGTAACATAGCAATCCCTATTTCAAATGATCATTTATGCAGGCTAATTTTTCTTTTTCTGTTCTTCATCCTCAAACGATACTTCCTGGCGTTCATTGGAACGTATTATTTCTACGACTCTTGAAGAGGGTTCCTCTTTTTTAGTCTCAACCGCTGTCGATTTGACAGCGCGATATACTCTCCTTCGCGGTGCTTCCTCCATTTCTATCAGGTTATTAAACCGGATACCGGGTGTACCTACAAACGTCGAGTCTACAGCGTTTCGTAAACTCAATTGAAGTTTACCTTCATTGTTTGCCAATGCAAGTTTTTCAGTATCCTCGGGTGTAAGCAATAAGGTAACCGTCTGAATGTTTGTCGGCTCATCATCGTTCATTTGAAAAGTCTGGTCCACCGCCAATACTTCGACGTTTTCAATGAGTATTTTTGCCTTCGCATCCTCCTTAGTCATTGTCGGTGTGATAATCGTAATCACATCAACTCTTGTTTTTGGCGAAATAAATTTGTTTACACCTTTGGCATCATTTACTGTGACTGTCAAAGACCGCATTCCAATCGGAATGATACTCGAGAAGCCAGCAAGAGAGCCTTCAACTGCCAATTTTTGGTCAAGAATTGCCTCATCCTCAAGCACATCCGCTTTTACGACCCGATCTGAAAGGTCTTCAATATTGGAAAAATATCCCTTCGGTATAATTTCTTCCGGCCACTCTACGACTTTTATATTCTGAGATGTAATTTTTGTACCACTCAATAAATCGGATCTCGCCACAACAACTTTTTTTAAAAACACATCTGGTCTTTGTATATTTTCTTC
>JAFGJC010000103.1 GCA_016929305.1 candidate division CSSED10-310 bacterium
CGTTTCTTGCCGCGAAGCGAGCAGTAGACTGTGCACTTACGGCTGCAGACAAACTCCTGGAAGGTTACCGGATTGCGTATGCGTTGGTACGCCCGCCAGGCCACCATGCTGAACGAAACGTTTATGGAGGATTCTGCTATTTCAATAATGCTGCTGTGGCTGCTAACTATCTCAGCAGTTTCGGTAAGATCGCCATTCTTGACATTGACTATCACCATGGCAACGGTCAACAGGATATCTTCTATTCACGAAATGATGTTCTAACCGTATCGATTCACGGCGAGCCATCCACATCATATCCCTATTTCACTGGCTTCATCAGTGAAAAAGGCGAAGGCAGCGGTTTGGGCTTTAACATCAATCTTCCACTGCACGAACACATAACCAATGACGAATATATGACAACACTGGAAAAAGCGATTCGAAATATTCAATCTTTCGGGCCCTCATACATTATTGTATGCCTGGGATTGGATACCGCACGGGGTGATCCGACGGGTTCCTGGAATCTTAATACTTCCGCCTACAAACGTATTGGATCAATGATTGGAAATTTAAAACAACCGGTACTGGTTATTCAGGAAGGCGGTTATCTGACTCGGTCGATCGGCGCAAACGCTAAACACTTTTTCCTTGGTTTATGGAACACAAAATATAAAACCATTGCACAAGTATCGCGATGAAAGGTTTGAATGGCACTCAACCTTGCGGAATGAAATCTATAAACGATATGCTTGACGAAAATATAAGGAGAAGCATGATGCAAAGATGGTTTTGGTGTTTAGTATTTTTCTTCATGTGCATTGTTATCCTCACCGCCTGCGTACCCGGCGGTGGCTCAAACACCGCTGAGAATCCCGCCGGATTCTTCAAAGGGATCTGGCATGGATGGATCGCACCGATTTCCCTCATCTGGGGTTTCTTTAATCCCGTGATCAGATTATATGAAAATTACAATACCGGATGGGGGTATGACTTTGGATTCTATATTGCGATTATCGGTGGTTTTGGCGGACTATCACTGATCCGCAAACATGCCAAACGAAAATAATTTCAGTTTTTTCCTCAAATAATATCGCATCCAAAATGATTTTCGAATGACATGATCAATGGTATTTTAGTCCAAAAATCAGTATGCTGAGATGGTGTTTACCAATGTGGAGGTTTTATGAATACTGTTGTTAATATGGTGAAATCATGGCTTTTGGGAGGAATTGTTTTCTTTTTTCTAACCGCAAGCTGGACGGGTGAAATCAAAGCATCATTAGCTTTCAGTAACATCGAATTCCATTTGCGCCCATGTGATGTAGAGTCTTCTGATGATGATACATATTCCTTATCGTTTGAAATTACAGCAAACGCATCTGTACCTGAATGTTATGCATCTGTGCATCTTCCAGCCGGCGTTCGGCATGTTTCCGGTATGTTGACCTGGTCGGGATCAATGGCTGCAGGTCAAACACAGGTGATAGAACCCGTTATCCAATTGGAATATCAGGGACGTTTTTCCATTAAAGTGGAATTGCAAACGCCCATGAATCCTGTCACTGCCATCATCCGCCATGTAAATATTATCAATGAATCAGGGTATTGCCGGATATCAGAGAAACCGTTTATTGTAATGGACCTGGAATCAGCAACCGCTCCCGAATCCCGCAAGAAGCTGCTTCAATTAATGGCTGCTGAAACCTCCTGCCAATGGCACGCCGCCGGTGAAATGACCTATGGCAATTGGGCAGCGAGGATTTCAGGAAAGGCGGAGTATTATGACATCGAGGGCAATCTGCATCCGATCCGGTTTGCAAAAGTCGAAATAATCAATGAAGATCCGAATGCTCAATATGCGGGTCTGGGAATGGGTGCAACTGATTTCGATGGGAACTTCGCCATCGATGCTTACTGCAATGATGCAGATCTGATTCCAGATCTGCGCGTCCGTATTCATTCCCGGTGTCCTGATGGTTTCTTCACCGGTGTCTGTCCTTCCGCTTCAGATGCCGATTATTCGCTCGATTCAGATCTCTACACAGACTGTCCACCAGGAACACTTACCGTCAATTTGAAAACAGGAAGACCGAGGATGAATGATACGACTGACGATGTTGCGGCAAGAGTGTTTTCAGTTCTGGATGCGGTGTTACAGGCATCTCTTGAAGGTTATTGTATTCGGTTGGGTGAAGGTAATATAATACCTGCTCCCGCTATCGATGTCCATTTCCCAAAGCCCTCCTGCTATAACTCCACAGATGATGTCCTGCAGATTCAATGGAATGACGCGCTTGACTGGGATATCATATATCATGAGTTTTTCCATTATTTCAGCCGAATCGCTGCGCACACTGATTTCAATAATGGCCCGGGCGGAACACATGATGGTTCCAGCAATATCCCTGAGTACGGCAAGGACAAAGGTATCCGTCTGGCCTGGGATGAAGCCATAGCATCCTTTATGGCGGTAGCCGTTCAGATGGAGGATCGATCCAATAAGGAACTTCATATCCCCTGTCCGGCTCATTCAGGGCTTGGAAATCATGTGTTTGAAAACTTTGAGGGTGACAGTTTCGCGTGGGACATGGAAACCATGGGACAGTCAAGTCCGCTGAGTGAAGGCTATGGAAGTGAAGTATCGGTCCAAAGTATTCTGTATGACATGTGGGATGCCGATGTCGATGGGGCAAATCAGACGGGTATCAATTGCCAGGACCGTTTGAAACTGTCGCTTCAAACCATTTGGACACTCTGGAATCAAGGTGATTTTGATGATGTCAGTAAATTTTTCGGACATATTAATGCCATGCTGATTGCCGCTGACGAAAGCACGCATTCCATAGTGTCAGATCTTTTTGCCATAAACAGAGTAGCACCGCTGGCTTCGCAACCTTCTCATAATGCACTTTTGAGCCGTTTTTCTATTCCCACATTTACCTGGCTGCCTCAGGGTGATGCAACCCCCGGATATCAGAACAACCATTTCATCCTTCTGATATTTAAAAACGGTTTGATGTTTCATAACATTGTTTTTTTCAAAGACGGTTTGAATCAACCCTCGTATACGCTGACCAAAGATGAGTGGCAGGCGGTAACGGCTGGTTCCGATAACTCAACACGATATTACTGGTATGTGATGGGCTGGAATGACCAGTCACCGCGAACACCTCCCGCTGCCATCGGTCTCGGTGCGTTTTTCAGCAATGTCCAGAGTTTCGCGCTGTGCCCCAATATATATGCTTATGGCATGATGGGATGTCCCAATAAGGAAGCAGCACTATTTTTCAATGGATTTCCTCTGGAAATCGATCCAAGCACCAATACCTACCCGTTTCATGGAAGTTCCGCGGGGCATGACTATGACGGTGACCCGATCTATTTCATACTCGATGGATGGTTCAATCTGGCAACAGCAACGGTTATCGTGGATATCGATATGTATGCCGATCCCGGTTACACAACCCATATCCGGACCGATCACGCTGAAGCTACTGCATGGGAAAACTGGTTCTATGACAGTGCCTGCGATCTGACTCGGGATACGTCCGCCGGATGCCGGCCGATCTGGTTTGCTGTCAATTTTTCTGAGAGCGCCTCGGGAGCAGATTTTGAAGCTTTTAATCCCCCGGAATTTCAACTGCCGGAATGTATCACTACAACATTCGCCCGTTAACTGCTGAGGAACTGATGATGAATAAAAGTATATTGCTCACAGTCACAATAATAGTGATGATTGGGCTGGGTTTAATCGGTTGCGGTGAATCGCCGACAGAACCGGATGATGAATCGACGCCGACGCCCGCATTTTCCCCGACACCGAATCCGACAGTTCCCGCGCCGACATCGACCCCGGAACCAACTCCAACACCCTTCGAAACCTGGGTATTTTCCGGTTCCAGCTACCGGGGCGATACCGGAGAACGGATCGGCAGCGTTACATTTACCCGCGATGAAAACGGACATATTAGCGGAACCTTCGCCGTCTATTATGCATGTGAAACTTCGGAAGGTGATGAATATGATAATACCCGGACTATGGATGTCGATACACAATGTAATCCTGACGGCAGTTTTGCATTCCATCATTATGAGTCCTGGAATCTGGGATTCGCGTCGGGCGAGACGACATGCGATATCAGCGGTATCGTATTTGAATCAGCGGCTTCCGGCGCTTGGAGTTATCATTCAGAAGCAATAGATCACTACGCGCAGGCAATGTGTCAGGGGGATGGATATTGGGCGGCATCCCGGCAATGATTTGGCTACTGCTTCCTGTTTTATTGACAGTAAATGAACCTTCGGTTTCTGCACCTGCATTTCCAGTCGATCCAATAGACGGGCTCGTGGCCGCTTATGCTTCTCTTGACAGATTCGCTGGTAATATCCTCATTGCCAAAAATGGACAAATTCTTTACGAGACAAGCACTGGAGCGGCAGATCGCGAACGGAACATCCCGATATCAGTTAAATCCCAATTCAATCTTTCAGGCATGAGCAGACTCTTCACCGTGATCGCC
>JAFGJC010000104.1 GCA_016929305.1 candidate division CSSED10-310 bacterium
TTATCGCTGCCCATTTTTCCCATTTATCAGTATAGATCTGTTAATTAAAACTAATGACAAATGGACACCACCAGAGATCGAATCAAACTTATTTAACCACAACCAATAATATTATTACAACAAGTGTAAAAAATTACTTTAAACATATTGAGGAAATGTCTGAACGTATTCAACAGATTATGCATTGACATTCCCCGCAATTTCAGACACTTTCTTATTCATTGACTTGATGATTATATATATTTAATATCCCTTTTAAGGATGGTTTTAATATTCATTAAATGGATTCCTCTCATTCTACTGAGGAGGGGGTTGCAACTCAGATGAAAAGAATTGAGAAGAACATCACATGTAACCATTCTTTTTTCTTACTGTCATTCCTCCTGTTTTTCTTTCATTCCATTTCCCTTTACTCTCAGGAAGATTTAGCCGGCCCTGCTACCAGCAGCGATGATGCACTGGAAGAAGAACTGCGCTACCTTCAGGCAGAAACCTACGTCATCACCGCATCACGGATTCCGGAGAGCATCAAGAAATCCGCATCCTCTATTACTGTGATCACTGACAAACAAATCCGGCAGATGGGGGCACGGCACCTTGCAGAGGTGCTGCAGACAGCACCGGGCATGAATATTTGGTATGACCCATTCGGAACATTTCTGGTGGGGGTCAGAGGTGATGTAAGAAACTTCCAGAATGTTATTTTGCTGATGGTAAACGGTCACCCTATCAATGATGGTTGGCGCGGAGCAGCAACATATACCCATGACACCATGATTTTAGATAATGTTAAAAGGATCGAGGTCATCCGAGGACCGGGGTCTGCCCTCTATGGGGCTAATGCCTTTGCCGGGGTCATCAACGTTATTACCAAAGAAGCAGAAGATGTAGATGGTTGGGAATTATCAACTTGTGGGGGCAGTTATGATACTCAACAATATAATCTTCTCTACGGCAAGACCCATAATGATCTCAAGGTAGTTTTTAATTACAACTATTTTAACACGCACGGATTTCGTAAACATGTAAACCGGGACGCGATGTATCCTCTCCCTTCGTCACTTGCGCCCGGACGCATAAAAGGAGATGATGAAAAGTATGATTTTGTCCTCAACCTGGAATACAAGGGACTCAAATTCGACGGTAGATATGTTGACCGTGAAAAAGATTTGCCAATTGGTTCAACTACGGCGCTGAATGAAGGGAGTGTTGACATCTTTAAAGATTATTATCTGAACGTAAGCTATGAACGGCCTCTCAGGGAAGACCTCACTTTCTTGGGGAAGGTATATCGAAACCATTTTCGCATCCGCCAGGATCAACAATTTTTCCCCCCTGGGGTGCCCGTTCGTACCCCTTGGGGGATAAGCATTATGAAGGATGGGATAATGAATATCCAATCAGTTAAGGATAACCGAACCGGTTTTGAAATCCAGGTAACCTATTGGATGAGCGGCTCAAATACGCTTGTTGTAGGAACAAGTTATGAAGAAATGAAGCAGTTTGATCCTAAACGACAATCTAACACTTTACTAACTTCAATTTCACTTCCTTTTAGCACCCCTATCATTCCCCTTCCCTCGGTACGTGACCTTTCAGACATACAGAATGCGAACAAGCGGGTTAAACGAAACTTCAAGGCTTTTTTCTTGGAAGATGTCTGGGACATCACCGGTAATCTGCATCTCACTGTGGGTTTACGTTGGGATGATTACAGTGATTTTGGCAGCGAAGTGAGCCCCCGTGCCGGATTAACCTGGGAGTTCTTCAAGGGGTATGATCTCAAACTCCTCTACGGCCATGCCTTCCGTGCACCAAGTTTTTTGGAGTTATACAATGTACGGTTTGCTGAACCTCATCTTGATCCTGAAACAATTGACACTTACGAAATAAGCCTGGGCGCTGAGTTCACCCCATCTCTCAGCAGTCGGACAACCTTTTTTCACAACGAGGGAAAAGATAACGTGGTGGCCCTTGGGGAAATAGCCCAAAACGAGGGTAAGACGCTAAGCCAAGGTGTTGAACTAGAGGCACGGTATGACTTTGGAAGAGGCAGCTATCTTTCTATGAATTACACCTATATAAGATGGGTAAGTCCGCATGTAGGGTTGCGCAACTGGTGGGCACCACGTCACATGGGAAATGTAATGGCCAATGTCCGGCTATCAAGGTATCTAAATTTTTTTGTAGACTGCCACATTGAGGATGGCTTTAGGAGAAACATAGATGACCCACGGGATGATATGTCAGGTTTTGCAATTGTAAACACTACCCTGATTGCCACGAAGTTCTTAAAAGGATATGAGAACCTTGAGTTGCGTGGTTCAATCTATAATCTTTTTGATAAAGATTATACAAAGCCTTCATATCCTGAGCTATACAATGACATGCCTCAACCGGGAAGGACTTTTCTAATGGAGGTGAAGTATAAATTTTAAAAGAAAGGATTCAAGGGTTCAAGTGAAAAGCAAAAAAGAAAGGGGTCGAGGACCTTCACATTTTGGATTTTGGATCCCGGAATGCGGATTGAAAAAAAAGGGTCGAGAAAGGTAAAGGGTTCAAGGATTCGAGGGTTCGAGGATTCAAGGGTCCTAGTGGTCGAGTGAAAAACGCCAATGGGGGAATGTATAAACGTTCTCTTGCGATTATCCGCTTTCGAGCAAAGATAAAATCTCCTTATGCAGATCAGGGATATTGTTCTCAATAATATCCCACACCACTGTATTCTCGACGATGTCGTAACCATGAATCAGAATATTACGAAAGCCAATGATACGACGCGTTTGGCTTATCTTATCTGCGGTTGCCGGGTCAACCCGGTTCAAACGGTTAAGAGCTTCACCTATTATTTCAAATTGTCGTTCCACACCGGAGCGCAGCAAGTCGTCATGTTCAAAATCGTCGAAAGTTTTTCCCCGTGTGAATTGCAGAATGAGAACAACTGCCTGTCTGATGTCCTCAAGAAGTGTTTTAGATTCAAGCTGCATAGAGTACCACGCGGGTTTGATTAATGGCCTGGATAAAGTAGGGGTTTTTAATAGCACGCACCATTATAAGGTCAACCGGTCTCTGAAACAGATCTTCGAGCGCTTCCAGAAGACCGAAGTACGTATCAGCATACTGGCCCTGTTTCAATGGCTGGAACTCTATCAGAAAGTCCAAGTCGCTGGTTTTCGTGTCGAAGTCCACGTCGGCAGTTGCAGAGCCGAATAATGCTAAATATCGCACGTGATATTTGATGCACAATTTAATTATATCGTTTTGGTGTTCTTCAATCAGCCGGATCATAGCATTTGTCTTTATTACTGCTAAAACGGTTTCTGTGTGAAAAGCACGACAAGTATAAACTGTACATTATTTATATGTCAACGCAATTATAGCATAAACTTATCGCGATGGGGGACGTTCGTGCAGATATTGCATAACTCATTCTTGCCTCGCTGATATGCAAAGGATTACCCACCACATAACCCGTTTCCCGGGTGATAAACGACTTCGCGGCATTCTGGGTTGCTGCGCCGTTGTGCTTGCCGTGACCATTACCGCATTTGCGGCTGCGGATAAAACCACCATCTACTTTTACAGTTCAGAGACCTCCATCAACAATTTCAAATCATTAAAAATGGAATTTGATCGCTATCTGACCAAGTTCGGTCCGTATGAACTGCAGCCCTTCAGTGATAGGGAATCGTTCGAAGCACATATCAAAGGTAAGGATCAATATGTTTTACTTTTGTCCAGCTGGCATTACTCAAAAATATACAAAGATAATGCACTCATTGCTGAATTAGCAGGAACACGCAAGGGAGAAAAATACCAGAGGCGGATTCTGGTAGCAAAGGACGACGCTGTAAAGGGTGGGCGTATCGCATCTGCAAGCAGTATCCAGCATACTAACAGTTACCTCAAGAAGATGCTCAGAAGCAACTATGAGCTGGTTGCAACCCCAATATTAACCGTACCCAAGGATATCGACGCCCTGATGTCAGTCGGCTTTGGAATGGCCAGGTTAGCATTAACCACGAAAAATGCTCTCGACGAGTTACAAACCATTAATCCTACGCTTTATCAAAAGATGAAAGTTCTGGCAGAAGGTGAAGCGTCCCTTTTACTGATAGTGGCCGTTCCTGAACGCTTCAGTAAAGATGGACAGCCACTAATAGCTGCCATTAAGAACATGGCTTCAGATCCCGAAGGACGGGAGAAACTGGGCATGCTTGGTTTGGACGGCTGGCAGGCGCTTGACCCGTCTGATACGTTGAAACTGGAGACTCAATGAAGCTCCATAGATTTACATGGCTCATAGCAGGGTTATTACTGATTTATCCCGGCAGTCTCGCTGCGGATAAAGAGCCCAAGGTGTTGGTAATCAACTCTGATGCCGGAATAGAAAAGTATAAAGTTGCACAGGAGGAGTTTACCGGCACCTTATCTCGCCCAGTCCGAGCAATCAACCTGGATGACCCGAAGTGGAAGATCGCAGACGTAGAAAATCTCCTCTACGATGAATATCCTGATCTCGTGTACTGTATCGGCAGTAAGGCATACCTTATTGCTCACCGGTTTATTAGCGAAAAGGATATCGTCTTCTCCTCGATTGTCAACTGGCAGCGGTTCCCGGTAACCGGGAAAACGTACGGGGTATCGGTTGAACTCCACTCCGGCATTCAAATGACACTGTTCCGCTACATCTTCCCGAAGGTGAAGAAAATAGGGGTTTTATACAGCACAAAATACAACAGTGAATGGTTTAAGAACACCAGCACCGAATCAAAGGAGATGGGGATTGAAATTGTGGGTAAATCTATCGCTGAAAGCAAACAGAGTATTGATGCCCTCAGGGAATCGCTGCCGGCGGTGGATGCACTATGGCTCATACCCGACCCGCTGCTCATGGAAGACAAGGATAATCTCATGAAACTATTCAAAGCGTGTGAGTCCCGGAAACTGCCGGTGTTTTCCTATCATGATAGCTTTATCGACTACGGTGCACTCCTGGTTGTTTCTGTTGATGCGCCTACCATCGGAAGACAGGCGGCAGGCATAGCAGCAGAAATTCTTTCTGATGGCACAATTGATGAAAAGGTTCAATATCCGGCAGGCTCACACATAATCCTGAACTTAAAGAAGGTGAAAGAATACGGGCTCCAGTATAACGAAGCGGCGCTGAGTGCGGTTAATCAGATTGTGGAATGAGAAGCAGGGGTCGAGGGGTAATACAATTTTGGATTTTGGATTGCGGATTGCGGATTGAAAAGAAGTGAGGATCTCAATAAATCAGAATATCGAAATCCGAAACAAATTCGAATGACCAAAACTGCAACCACGAAGAGCATGAAGAAAGAGAAAATCACAAACATCACGAAGAATGACAAAGATTTCTCAGTCGCTTAAGCTCCTTCGAAATACCTGGATAAATGAAGGCATGTATCATGACAGGTCATCCTGCGACGCCGTGAGCTATCATCCTCCGACTTGATCGCAGGATCCGATAAGTAATGCTTGATTTAATAACTGGATTCTGCGGTCGAGCCGCAGAATGACCTGACTATAGTATTACATTTTAATGTTTCGCATTGCCCCCAAGGCACATGAGCGTTTGTTTCGGATTTCTTGCTTCGAATTTCGGGTTTAATACAGAGCACATTATTGCCTGAAAATGAGAGGACTACCCAACATGACTCCTAATTCTACAAACGACTCCGCCACTGTCAGGTGGGGCATCAAGTGGAAACTGATTCTTATTATAACCATTCTGATCGTTTCCCTTGTGGTACTACTATCCTATATCCAGGTATCATCGCAGAAAAGGTCTCTGGAAATCGAGTTAAGCAGCAGAATTTCACTCATGAGGGAAAATCTTATCGAACGGGCCAAGAGCTTTATTATCGCTCTTTCCCAGCAGTTGGAAAACGATATTGCTGCCTTTAATTTTTCTGGCGCTACAGCAGCTATTGCTGACAGTGTAATCAAGAATAAGGAAATCAAGTATGCCATTCTGATGGATGCTGCCGGCAAGGCTATCATTCATACCCAAAGACCGGATCTGACTCAAACCGAACTGATCGGTGCACGTGACCGGGAAGCCCTTACACAGAAGAAGTTAACGGTTGTTCCTTACAGGGAAGGCGAGGAACAGGTCATTGAAATTATTAATCCCATACAAATTAGTGCAACCCCGTGGGGTTATTTAAGAGTGGTATATTCCCTCAAACTTCTTGAGGATGAAATAAGTGCTATTCGGAAGCAGATGCAAAGCGAGATAAACATAATGATTTATCGCTCGGTTCTCACGTCACTCGGGATTCTCGGTCTCGGCCTTATAGCCGTCTTCATTCTCTCCACCAGGATTACCAAACCCATCATTTATCTTACGGAATCAGCAAGAAAACTGTCAAAGGGTGATTTTTCCGCCTTTGCAGATGTCGATACCAGTTCGCGGGATGAGGTGGGAATTCTTGGCAAAACCTTTATCGAAATGAGTGAAAAACTAAAAGATTCCTATAAAGAGCTTGAGGACTACAGCAAAACCCTGGAGGAGAAGGTTGCTGCAAGGACCAGTGACCTTGAAAAAGCACTCAATGATACGGCCCAGGCGCGGGACCGGATTGATGGTATCGTCAAGTCTGTTGCCGACGGTTTGATTGTAACCGACATTTACAACCGGGTTATTTTAATGAACCGGACGGCAGAGGATCTGCTGGGCGTTCGCCTGAGCGAGGTGATTGACCGGCCCATTGATTTTGCCATACAGGACGAAACACTCCGTGCGAGGGTGCGGTCAACACTGCAGAAAAAAAGAGAAGGCTACGAGTTTGATTTTGAACTCCCGGGGGATGATCCGAAACATCCCCGGATTATGCGGGCGCGCACATCGGTCATTGCAGATAAAGAAGGAAAACAAACCGGCATCGTTACCATCATCCACGATGTAACCCATGAGCGTGAAGTCGACCGCATGAAGACAGAATTTATATCAACGGCAGCGCATGAGCTCAGGACGCCACTGACCTCGATCCAGGGCTTTTCCGAAATCATGCTCACCCGGAGCGATATAACCGAGGAAGAGAAAAAAAGGTTTTTGTCCTATATTAATAAACAATCGGTGAGCTTGACACTCATTGTGAGCGATCTCTTGGATATTGCCCGGATAGAATCCGGCAGGGGATTCGCCTTAAATAAAGCTTCTTATGACATAAGTGACACCATCCGTCAGGTAATTCCCTATTTTCAGGAACACTCGCCACAGCATCATTTTGAATTATCCATCCCGGATCAACCCCTTGTGCTGCAAGCTGACAGGCAAAAAATGGAGCAGGTTTTTAAGAATCTCATCGGTAACGCTGTTAAATATTCTGCCAGGGGTGGTGTAATCCGGGTTACGGGAGGCATTACCGACGATCATTTTGAAGCTGCAGTTGCAGATAACGGTATAGGGATGTCAACAGATCAGGTAGAGAAAATTTTCGACAAGTTCTATCGCGCAGATGCATCCGACACGGCCATTGAAGGAACCGGCCTGGGCATGACCATTGTTAAGCATATCGTTGAGGCACATGGAGGAAGAATCTGGGTGGAAAGCGAATTGGGAAAAGGTACTACGGTGAGGTTTACGATACCCACCTAGGGATTGCGGATTGCGGATTTTGGATTACTCTGTGGAATTTTGGAATTTGGATTTTGGATTGCGGATTGAAAAACACTCCACCTAGGGATTGCGGATTGCGGATTACTCTTGGTGATTTTGGATTACGCTGAGGGATTTTAAAATATGCATTGCGGATCGAAAAACCGTCCGCCTAGAATTTGCGGAGTTAAGATGCAATCCTAATTCCAAAATCTAAAAATCGCAGGGGTTTTAATCTTTCAATCCAAAATCCACATTCTAAAATCCAAAATCGCAAGGGTTTCAATATATGAACGAAGCTCAGATGAAGCAGAGGACGAAAGAATTTGCCAAGGAGATCATCAGGCTATGCCGAAAATTACCTCATAACAGAGAAGGAAGATTAATCGGTGACCAGATATTCCGTTCCGGAACTTCCATTGCTTCAAATTATAGAGCATCCTGCAGGGCGCGGTCTACAGCAGAATTCATATCAAAACTCTCTGTTGTCGAAGAAGAAGCTGACGAAACATTATTTTGGCTCGAAATAATCGATGAGATAGGTATTGATGAAAAAGTGTCTGTTGACCTTTTGAAAAAGGAATGCAATGAAGTAATCTCAATAATCGTTGCCTCAATTAAGACAGCCCGAAAGAGGCGATAAAATCAAAACTTTACGAGGCTCTGCAATCCACAATCCAAATTCCAAAATCCAAAATCTAACAGGGGTGATACACTATGCCAAAAAAGATCTTGATTCTCGAGGATGATGAAGCAACAGCAGAGCTGATGAAATTTTACATGCAAGAGGAGGGGTTTCAGGTTACCATCTCATCGAGAGGATCCAACTTTTTATTCAAGGCTGCTGAAGTTCAGCCGGATCTCATAACCCTCGATGTTATGCTTCCTGATGCAGATGGCTTCAGCGTTTTTAATACATTGCAGCAGGATGAACGAACGAAACATATCCCGGTTATATTCGTGACGGTAAAGGAAGAAAAGGACAAGGGAATCAGGATGGGGGCTCGCGGGTATATTGTAAAACCGTTTCATGAAGGGGATCTTAAAAATACGATTAAATCTATTTTAGGTTAGGAGATACGCTATGAAAAAGATTCTTATCGTGGATGACCAGTTGGAAGTGAGAGAACTCGTGGAAGTGACCTTGCGGGTTGGAGACTACCAGATTCAAAAAGCGACGAGCGGCGAAGAAGCCATAAAGATAGTTAAGGCTGAAAAACCGGATCTGATCATTATGGATGTCATGATGCCGGGCGGAATGGATGGCTTGGAAGCAACCCGCACATTAAAAAACGACCCTGATACAAAGGGCTGTAAAATAATTATGTTGACTGCCAAAGGGCAGCAGACAGAGATAGAAAAGGGTTTCGAGGCGGGAGCAGATGACTATTTCGTCAAACCGTTCAGCCCGCTGGAATTGATAAAGAAGGTGGAAGAAATGCTGGGATGAAAGAAACGGGATTTTGGACCCGGGGATTTTGGATTTTGGAATGTGGATTTTGGATCTTCCCATTTCTTATTTCGGATTGCAGATTGCGGAATTAGGATTTGAGACCCCGGATTTTGGATTGCAGATTGAGGATTGAGAAGCACATTTTTGATTGTGGATATTGGATTTATCTTTTACTCTATGCGTACTAAGGACTTATAATTATTTCTTTGCTTGTCATTCCCCGCCTTGATCGGGGAATCCACATGGTTAATTCTTATGGATTCCCGCTTGCGCGGGAATGACAGACAGAGGTCGTAGGGTGAATTTTTAGAGGTATCCTTAAATTTGGAATAGCTGCAATAACAGGTTGGTTTTGAATGTTGCAATTTGAATTTGTTTCGGATTTCGATATTCGGATTTAAAA
>JAFGJC010000011.1 GCA_016929305.1 candidate division CSSED10-310 bacterium
AAACAAAAAAAAATGTCAACAGGTTTTGATTGTTTTTGGAAGTTTTGACAGTAATGATTAAAAATGTGACCGAAAACGGAGTTTGAAATCTGAATAAAATGATGTGATGTTATTGAAAATTGTGAACATCGGCGGTTCGCGCTGAATCAGACTTTCTAAATCCATAACAACACTGAGATGTTGGATGGTGTCTGTATTTTTCAAGCTGGGCAGCTAGAAACGAAACGCATATGGAGAGAAAGATCGAGGAGGAAGAATACTAACAATTTGTTGTTAATTACACTATACGAATGAGGTCTTATTGCGTTATACTACCTTGAATACGATGCCATGTTAGGCGTATTCCTGGTTGAATGATTCACCGAAGCTTGCGATGACCAAGGCAAGGTTGCGAAAATATGATAGATTGAACTTGGAATACGCAGCAGGGAGGTTATGCATGTGAGATTCTTTGATATGGGCCATAAACAGTTTCTTAACCAATATAAATTGGGAGAATGGAATTCTGAAGCAGAACGTAAAGAAGCTGTGGCTGCGGTACGCGCTACCAAGAAAGTACCATTCAGATCAATGATCAGCATCATACAGAATTATCATCAGACTGAAACCAGCAAGGAGCGTGTGAAAGCTCGAATGCAATGCCTGGAAGAATTGTTAGATGAATTTCCTGATCCCACCTTGATATCACCGCTTGTTGATCTGTTGGGAATTGTCGACAACGTTTCCCGTGAATATTTGTCGCGGATGTTGAAGACGCTGTATCAAAAAGAGTTTTCTTCATTCTATATTGATGCGCTGAAGAGTGACAGTGAACGGGTTCGCGCTACAATCAAAGAGATCCTGTCACGCGTGGGCGGCAGGACGGTTTTTGAGCAGCTCAAAGCCAAGATTGAAGCCAACAGTTATCCTTCATACAAAGAAGTCGCTGACATTATTGCTGAAATTGCCGGTCATCATGCCATTGATATCCTGAAGCGGATTGCACATGGGAAAAATCTTGACGATCGTCTCCACGCTCTGGAATTACTTGCCAATCCCAGATACATGAAATTGAGAAAACGCAAAGCGCTGGAAGCCGCTTACGAATTCATCAATGATCCTGACTACAATATACGGGTTAAAGTTGTTCAGATAATTGAAAAGTATGGTGAGGAACAAGATGTTCCGATGTTGCTGGAACTGCTTGATATCGAAGAAAAGAAAAATTTGCAGTCCGTTATCGATGCGCTGGGTAAGATCGGAACGGGGGATGTAATCCCGAAATTACTGCCTCTGCTGGACAGTGCTCATACCGGCATCAAGATGTCTGCAATCAATGCAATAGGAATGTTCGAGGATGAGCGGGGTATCGAACCTTTAATAGAGGCATTGCGGGATAAGAATCTCCTGGTCAGACAGCGTACAATAGAGGTTTTAGGCAGTTTAGGCAATTCGCCGAATGTGAGGTTGGGTCGATTGCTGGTGGCGATGATGAAGGACCGTGATGTCAATGTCCGTCGAAGTGTTGTCGAAGTCATCAAACTGATTGGCGATAAGGAAAAAATCTGGTGGAAGCTCATCCGCTATCTCAGAGATGAAGACTGGTGGGTTCGTGAGAGAGTTACCGAGGTGCTATCGGAGATGGGTGGACCCCAGATACTCGAGCCGATCGTATCGCTGCTGGATGATCCTTATGAAGTTGTCCGGCGATATGCGATTGAAGTGATCATGCGTTTGAAAGACAAACGGGCTATTCAGCCATTGGTAAAAAGTCTGCGAGATCCGGACTGGTGGGTTCGGGAACGTGCCGTTGAAGCCCTCGCTGCCTTGAAAGACGAACGGGTTGTTCCGATTCTGAATAAACTGCTCGATGACGAGGAATTGCTGCTTACCGTTCTTCAAGCTCTTCAGGGTTTTGGTCATGCCAACAGCTATCAGCCGCTGTTGCAGATTCTTGATCATCCGCTGCCGGAAGTCCGGATCGAAGTCATTAAAGCTTTGGATGCCATCAATACCGACAAATTCGCTGAATCATTGAAAGTATTGATAAATGATGAAGACAAACAGGTGCGAAATCTCGTTTTCGAATTGCTGCCCAAATACCGATTGACGCCCGCCGGTGTCCGGCGAAAAAGTTTTGAACAGATCAGCATGGCGCTACTCGATCAGATGCTGGTCGATGTCAAAGCAAAGGGTGGTGAAGATCTGATCATCGTCTCCGGTAATAAACCATACATGAAGGTTCGCGGCGATGTTGAAATATTAGACGATCATCTGTTCACAGAGGAGGAGACACAGCGGCTGCTCTATGACATCCTATCACCGACACAGCGGGAGCAATTCGAAGAATTGAACGATATCGATATGTCCTATTCCATTAAAGGAGAAGGATCCCGGTTTCGTGTGAATATCTATAAAACGAGAAGCGGTATAGGGGCTGTATTCCGAGTATTGGCGACGAAAATGATGACCATCGAAGAACTCCAACTGCCGAAGCCCGTCGTCGATTTTACACAGCTTAGATAAGGTCTCGTTCTCATCACAGGACCCACAGGCTCGGGTAAATCGACCTCACTGGCAGCCATGATCGATTACATGAACCGGACACGATATGATCATGTTCTGACCATTGAGGATCCTATCGAGTATGTCCACAACAATAATAAATGTATCATCAATCAACGGGAAGTGGGCACCCATACTTTATCGTTTGCAAACGCTCTTAAGGGAGCCCTGCGCGAAGATCCGGACATCATTCTTGTCGGTGAGATGCGAGATTATGAAACAATTTCCATTGCCATCACTGCCGCTGAAACAGGCCACCTCGTTCTCGGGACACTCCATACGGTAAGTGCCGCAAAAACGGTTGACAGAATCATAGATGTCTTTCCTGGCCGGCAGCAGGCTCAAATCCGCGCCATGTTGTCGGAAAGTCTTCGCGGGGTTGTGTCTCAGCAACTGCTCAAACGAAAAGATACCGGAGGCAGGATTCTTGCCATGGAAATAATGATTTGCAATGACGCCGTAGCCAATTTGATCCGGAAAGAAAAAATCTTTCAAATACCCTCTATTATCACGACATCCTATGAACAGGGAATGACATTGATGGATAACGAGCTATTACGATTGGTCAAAGAAGGATTAATTTATCCGGAAGATGCCTATATCAAAGCGATTAACAAAAAAGAATTCGAAAGCTATCTGACGGTTGACGGAACAACCATCTTATAGGAAGCAGGAGGAAGTTTTGGCTAAAATTGATTCTTTTTTGAAATTAGTTCTGGAACAGCAGGCGAGTGATCTCTATATTATTGCCGGAGCGCCGCCGATGATTCGCTTCAACGGCGATTTAATTCCCATTCGATTCAGGACCTTGTCTGAAACCGAATCCAAAAAATTCCTTTATGAAATTCTTCAACCGGCACAACGAGAGCGGTTTCAAAAAATTCGTGATCTTGATTTTCCGTATGAACTGGAAAACGTGGGAAGATTTCGTGCCAATATTTTTATGGACAGCCGGGGGATGGGTGGTGTTTTCAGGATCATTCCAGCGAAGGTGAAATCGATTGAAGAACTTGGTCTGCCCACGTCATTGAAAAAATTCTCCTATCTTGATAATGGTCTTGTGCTGGTCACGGGACCTTCCGGATGCGGCAAAACAACAACTCTTGCGGCGATTATCCGGGAACTGAATCATAAACGGAAGAAACATATCATCACCATCGAAGATCCCATTGAATATATCCATCCTAACGTCAATTGCGTTCTATCCCAGCGAGAAGTCGGCTCGCATACGGAAACATTCCAATCCGCACTTCGGTCTGCACTCAGAGAATCACCGGATGTCATTCTGGTCGGCGAATTACGGGATATCGAAACGATATCGCTGGCAATGACATGCGCGGAAACCGGTACATTGATCTATGGAACTCTGCACACTCAATCAGCCAGCAAGACAGTCGATCGAATTATCGATGTCTTTCCCAAAGATGCTCAAGAACAGATACGAACCATGTTGTCAATTACACTCAAGGGTGTCATTTCGCAGCAGCTTGTAAAGATGGCAGACAGGACGGGACGTATCGCGGCTGTGGAAATCTTAATGGGCTCAACCGCTCTCGGGAATTTAATTCGGGAAGGCAAAACCTATCAAATCAATACCTTGTTGCAGGCAACAGAGTCCGAAAAAACCGGTATGCAAAGTATGGATAAAGCATTATTGAAAATGTTGAAAGAGGAACGTATTCTGGCTGAGGATGCTTTGATGATGGCGTTTGACAAAAGCCTTTTCGCTCAATATATGGGGAAAAAATAACGATACACTTACTGTCTGGAAGTAAATGAACAAAAAACTCCTGAAAACAGCAAAAAAACTCCTGAAAACCGGTGAAGCAAACCGTGCGGCTGTACTTTTTGAAAAAGCGGGGGATCCCGAAAAAGCACTGGAAGCTTATATCATGTCGAGAAATTTCCTGCGCGCTGCTGAAATCGCAATTTCTATCGGCAAAGGGGAAGAAGCTGCGGAGTTTATGCTGAAAGCCAAGCGGTTTGACATGCTGGGTGAGTTTTATGAGGTTCGGAAAAATTATCAGCAGGCGGCGCACTATTACAAACGTTGTGGTGATTATAAAAAAGCTGCTGACATGTATGAACAGCTGCTGAAAGCATTTCCTGAGTTAAAAGACATTCCCGGTGTTTTAAAACAACGTTCAACAGAAGAGGTGCGGGTATGTAACTTGGCGGCTTCCGCACACTCCAGAGCCGGCAACTACCAACGCGCGGCGGAATTATACCATAGAATCGAGCGGTTCGAGGAGGAGGCAAAAAACCATCATTTGGCCAAGAAGCATAAAGAAGCCGGGGAAGCATACAGCATCGCCGGCCAACCCGCCAAAGCCGGTCAGGCATTTGCTGAAGGCGGGCTGTATGTTGAAGCTGGAGAATGTTTTAAAACCGATGGAAGTTACCGGCTGGCCGCTGAAAATTATATGAAAGCAAAAAAACACAAAGAAGCCGGCAAGTTATTTGAAAAAGCCGGTGATGTTTTTCTGGCTTCCGAGGCGTACGAAGCCGGCAATGAGCTGGATCTTGCCATAAAAATTCTATCCTTTTTCACTTCCGATCATCCAGATTACATCAAGGCGGTCAAACGTATTATTCATCTTGTTGACAAGAAACATTATGTTACACCTGCTGCCAAACGTGTGTTCAATGGAATGGTTTCCTTTGAATACAGGGAAGAGTTTGCTGCGATATGCTTTAAAATTGCTTCTCTGCTGGAACATTCAGATTTTATTGATGAAGCCCGGCTCCTGTACAGGAAAATTCAGGATAAAGATCCGGCAAAATTCCAGGCTTTGAAAGAAAAACAAAAAGAAGCAGCATCAGATCAACCATTTTCAACAGATTACAACCGGATATTGACCGAGGACTTTGATGCGGAAACTCGGGAAAAACACTATCAGGAAATGAAAAAGAAAATGGTTGATGTCAAGGAAAGTAAACCGGGTGACAGCACCGATACACTGGCTGGCGAGGTTGATGCGACGCTTTCATCGGGAGCCAAGCAAATCACTCCGTTAAGCTTCATGCATATTCAGGAAGGTCAGAAACTTGGCGATCGATACCTTATACTGAAGCATCTTGGTTCGGGAGGTATGGGAACGGTTTATATGGCAAAAGACCTGGAACTTGATGAACTCGTCGCGATTAAAATACTGTCACCCCAACTCAATATCGATGATAATGCCGTGGCAAGATTCAAGCAGGAAATCAAACTTGCCAGGCAGATTAATCATCAAAATGTCATCCGTATTCATGATTTAGGTGAATTATTTGGAATAAAGTTTATTACCATGGAGTATTTTCCCGGCGAACAGGTGAAAAAACTTATCACGGACCGGGGATTTTTTTCTGTTCCCGCCGGCCTGGATCTGGTCTTAAAGGTTTGTGCCGGCTTGAATGCCGCTCATAAAAAAGGCATTATACACAGGGACATTAAAAGTCAGAATATCATGATATCCGAGGATGGTATTGTAAAAGTGCTTGATTTTGGAATAGCAAAATGTGCCAGTATTCCCGGCCTGACCACTGATGGAAGTATACTGGGGACGCCTGAATACATCAGTCCAGAAGCCATTACGCAAAAACCGGTCGATGTCAGAAGCGATATCTACTCGCTTGGTATCGTCATGTTCGAGGTATTTACCGGTGTCGTACCGTACAGGG
>JAFGJC010000105.1 GCA_016929305.1 candidate division CSSED10-310 bacterium
GCAATGTACCAACGATTTTCATAATATCGGAGGTATAGATGACGATATCCCAGATGATGATACAGAAGTGCCAAACAACATATCAATAAACAATGGGAATTTTTACTCATTATTTGGTGAAGATAATGTTGGAATTGGAACGGATTTGCCATTAACGAAGTTAAATGTTTTTTGGAACATTAGTCATAACCATAACACTTTGCCTTCATATCATGCGACTCTTGAAGATGATTGCTCTATTCTTTTTAATCACTTTTCACTTGAAAGCATGGGTTGGACACATTTTTTCGATATTGCTGCTCTTCGCGGTGGTGATGGTTCGAGTGGGGGAAGCGCATTGAGATTACTCACAGCAAATAATTCTGGTAATGTTCATAGCCGATTGATGATTAACCGAGATGGTGAAGTCGGAATTGGCACTGATGACCCTGAATCCAAGTTGGATTTATCATGGAATATTAATCACAATAATAATCACCAAGCCTCGTATTTTGCTTCTCTGGATAATGACTGCAGAATATTATTCAATCACTTTTCACTTGAAAGCATGGGTTGGACACATTTTTTTGATATCGCTGCTCTTAGAGGTGGTGATGGTTCAAGTGGTGGAAGCGCAATAAGATTACTGACAGCAGATAATTCAGGAAACGTTCATAGCCGATTGATGATTAACAGGGACGGTGAAGTCGGAATTGGCACTGATGACCCACAGAATAAACTTCAAGTTAATGGTATGATTTGCTCAACTTCTGGTGGATATAAATTCCCTGATGGATCTGTTCAAACGACAGCCAGCATCGGTTCGGGCTCTTCATATTGGTCCGCAAACGGGAATCATATTTACAGCAATAATTCTGGGAATGTCGGTATACATAATTCAAATCCAGGAAATATGTTAAGAATTTCGTCTGAAGCAACTTCATATTCACAGGGGAAAGCCCTCTGTGCAACATTTGGAGGCTCTGGTGATGACGAAACAGCAATATATGGCGAATCTACAGCAACCTCAGGCGGAACTGTAGGGGTTTTTGGGATTGTTGCGTCACCTGGTTCAGGTGCTGGAAGCTCATGTGGTATTAGGGGTTTGGCAAAATCAACAAATTTGGTTGGAGGTTCGGGCCTCGGCGTTTATGGCAGAACAAACTGTATAACAGACTCTGGTACAGCATCAATTTCATGCGGTGTTTTCGGTCAGGCACCTGGCGCTGCAAAAGGTCGTGCGGAAGAACATGGAGGTTTAGCTGCTGGTATTATTGGCGAAACTTGGTCTCACCGCGAGGCGATGCCAGGAGTCTATGGTGTGAATAATGCAACTTCGGGTGCCACAAGAGGTGTTTGGGGTGAAGTTCATTCACCGAGTGGTGTTGCTCTGTATGGTTGGGAACCTTCTGGAAAAGGATTTGGAGTGTATTCAGTCGGACACATTGCTGCTGGTAAAGGATATACAATTTCCTCTGTCAATGATTCAACAAAAGGTCCGATTCAAACCTATGCGCAGGAGAGCCCTGAACTTTGGATAGAAGATTTTGGTGAAGGAAAACTTGATGACGGTTACTCTTCTATCAACATAGATCAAACATTTTTGGAGACGGTAACAGTTGATTCGGAGAATCCAATAAAGGTTTTCATCCAGTTAAATGATGACTGTAATGGTGTCTATGTTAAAAGAGGTGACAAATCATTCGAGGTTATCGAACTCCAAGGCGGAAAAAGCGACGCTGAATTTACATACAGGATTGTTGCAAAGAAAAAAGGTCATGAAAAAGCAAGGTATGAATCATGCAATACCGCTATCACTCAAGATCCTTACTATAATCCGAATCTGAATGAAAGACTTTTAAAATCTGACTTGATTTCACAATAAAGCTTAGAAGTAATACTCGTATTGTAACTTTGTGACATAGCATCAACAATAAGATCTAGACGTTCGGCTCCAATCAGTATTCATGCAACGCTGCAATGGTTAATAGCGTTGCACTGTTGCGTTGAAAACCGAGAGAGCCAGGCATGTCTCAAATCCTTCTGATTGAATTAAATCCCTGTTCATGGTAGCAATTGGCACTTCACCTGAGACAAGGAGATGTAATGAAGATAGAAAAAATCGAATACCTCATAAAGCGAGACCCGTTCGGATCATCTTCCGAATGGCAAGCCATTCTTAATGAAATTACTAGCGGAATTCAGGCCATAGAGTGGCCGAAGGGTTCAGGCGGATTTTACTTCCAAACAGCCTCCACAGGCCGAAGCCGTGGTGAAGGCAATGGCGTCAGACCGATCAAGGAGGCATTCCAAAAGTATTTGACACACAAAGGATGGAATATGGAAACCAGAGTTGACCTGACAACACGAAAACGACCAGGACCTATTGATGTCACCAAACAACTATCAAATGACAGGCTGGTAGCTGTGGAATGGGAAACAGGAAACATCTCATCAAGCCATCGGTCAATGAATAAACTTGCTTTGGGAATCCTGAAAGAAGTAATTGTCGCTGGTGTCGTGATTTTGCCGACTCGAAAAATGTACAGATATCTCACAGACCGTGTTGGCAACTATGCGGAATTGGTACCATACTTTGACTTATGGAAATCAATCACAGTAAAAAACGGCGTTCTCGCAGTGATCGCCATTGAACACGATGGCGAGATGAATGAAGCTCCGAGGATACCCAAGGGAACGAACGGCAGAGCAATTATTTGATTTAATCGAATTCGGGAGTTTTAAGAATGAAAATCATGGATACAATATATATAGTGAAAAAAGGTGCATTCAGTGAGTCAGATGCTTGGAAAACTACTCTGGAGGAAATACATAAAGCAATTCGAGGTGTTGTGTGGCCTGATGACAAAAAAGGATTATATTTCAAAACAGGCTCTACTGGAAAAGGACGTGGTCAAGGAAATGGAGTTAAACTACTGAGTAAGAAATTCCAAGAGAAAATTAAAGAACTTGGATGGAACCTTGAAACAAGAGTGAAGATTTCGAAAGAAATTAGAGTTGGTCGCATAGACGCAACAAAAACAATTTCAACAGAAGGAATTGTAGCTGTTGAATGGGAAACAGGAAATGTCTCTTCAAGTCATAGATCTATGAACAAACTTGCTATTGCGATTATGAATAACTCCATATTAGCAGGAATTGTTATTATGCCAAACAGAAGCATGTATAAATTCTTAACAGACAGGATTGGAAATCTGAAGGAAATTGAACCATATTTCCAATTATGGCAATCCATACAAACAGATGAAGGGATTCTTGCTATAATACCTATTGAGCACGATGGGGTGAAAGATGATGTTCCTAGGATTCCTAAAGGAACAAATGGACTCGCTAATCCATAGTTGCAACTTCTAGTTTTCTTTTAATCCAAACGGCAATCCCCGTTGGACTGTTCTTTTCGATTTCTTGTGATCACCATTGTCATTATCTTCAATCTGGTATGAACCGTTCTTATGACCAAATTTTGATCTCAACGTTAATGACTCAGGCGTGAAGAGAATATTTATTCTGGATCTCGCATTCTCAAGCAGTTCCCTATCTGTGCTCTTCTCCTGGATACGGTCAATTATGGGTTGGCAATCCCCTATTTCACACCCTATCCACCGTCGAGATCGCAACTCACAGGCAACATAAGTTGTTCCGCTTCCACCAAAAGGATCAAGAACTAAATTCTTTTCTTCAGTGGCGATATCCAGAACCCTATCCAGCATTT
Organism: candidate division CSSED10-310 bacterium; assembly: GCA_016929305.1. GTDB lineage: Bacteria > CSSED10-310 > CSSED10-310 > CSSED10-310 > JAFGJC01 > JAFGJC01. The sequence continues at coordinate 3,713 of JAFGJC010000105.1, forward strand.
TCAATGACAGTTCATTTGCACCACGGTTTTTATATCGTCGATGCCGCACGGGTGGAATATCTGACCAGACATCCGTAAGGTTGACTCCCTTTGGATTCATGCAGTTTTTGTATCCACCATAGTCTTTCAATTCACCGCCACAGTGCCTGCATGTCTGAATTGGCAAACGCGGTGGATTAAAAACATTCGGCTTCCTGCCTTTTACAAAATATAGCAGGGAATAGTTGGCTGGATATAACCTCCCAGGTATTGGTAATGAAAACTTCAACTCAACGGTAATCCAGTGTCTGAAATTCAGATACTTTGCAAGATGAGAAGCAAGATGGATGTTCCACTTCGGTATGTTGTACAGAAAAAACGATCCGCCAGGTTTCAGCACCCGCACCGCTTCATCAATCCAGTTAAACGACCATTTAAGGTATTCCTCTTCCTTTAGATTGTCGTTAACCGTTTTTCCATAATCCTTGCCGAGATTGAACGGCGGATCTGCAAATATACAATCAATAGAATGTGATTCAAGTTTTGATAGCAGTTCCAGGCAATCCGCTTTATAAAGACTTCCCAAATCGGTCTTGAGGATTGGTTTCAGTTCTTTAGATACGCACTGAACAGACTCGTTCTCGGTATCATTTGGCATTTGCTCTTGAAGAAACTTAGAGATTTTGGCAGGATCATTCATCCAGACCTCAGCAAATTTCTCAGGAAGATAACCTGCCCTGATCATCATCTGATCGAGTGATACATCCAGCACTTGGCATATCTCTCTCAGGATGGATTTATCTGGTGAAACACCTGATTCCTCCCACCATTTAACATCCTGAACATCTATTCCCAGTTTAGATGCAAGCGATTTTTGTGTCAGTCTCTTCTTCTCTCTGTATTTTTTCAGTACTTTGCCAAAAAAAGGTTCCATAGTCTCCTGCCTGAGATTACATTACAGGTTTCATCACCGTTTGAAAACCAGTATTGATTCCTCTCTCATTGTGTTTGCAATGCCTGTAATTTGTCGTTTTATTTCCGACTGATAGGTTAGACCTGCATCAATTGCCTTCTTTGTAAACATCTCTTCAAGAGAATGTTCTAAATCACGGAGGGCTACACGCTTTCTCAAGGCGTTCAATTGATTGGAGTTTGTTCCGACCACTACCAAACAGTAATGATCTTGCTTCAACACTCGCGCGCATTCAGACAATATCCGATCAATGTCCGCCCTGTAATTGTTAACCTGCTCAACTCCCTTCCTGCCGCGCAAACCTGTTAGCTTCGAGCGCATTTCAGGGATATTGGTTTTCATCATCTGTAATTGGGTAATGTCGTTTTCTATGTAATCGATCGCGAAACTATATGGAGGTGAAAAGATAATCCCATCTATAGATTCGGAATCCAGCGGCATTTTACGGGCATCAGCAACTTTACATTTACCATCACCAATTGACATTCTGAGATTATTGACGAATTTCTGGAACTTGGATATCGCCCCGACATACTTACTCATGATTTCTCTAAATCCAAACTTCAGTGTTTTGCGTTCATTCCGCCGAGATAATCCCACAGCATCAAGATATGCAAGCGTCGTCACTCTCTTTGAAGGCGAAATATTATCGAAGTTACCCGATTTGATTAGGTTCTGTGTTTCATCAGCGTATTTTTCAAGGTTTCCGTTACTGGATATGACCTTAAGCAGTTCCGAAACGTCTACTCCCAAACCATCAAGTTTAGCCTGGGCCATCAGATTGCAGAAGGGGCTTAGATCAAAGCCGACAGAATCAATACCCATCGTTGCAGCCTCAATGAGTGTGGTACCGCTACCCATCATCGGATCAAGAATGATGTTTCCAGGTTTCATTCCCATTATATTAATGAGAGCTTTGATCATTTGCGGATGGAACTTACCACGATATGGGAAGAATCCATGAGTGGCATAGCCAGTTTTGAATGCATTATTTTTGAAAAAATTACGGCGTCGGTCACCTCCCATTGTTATGGAGAGGGGATCACCTGAGCACATCAGAAAATGCTTTGTTTTATTTCCATTAATTGATTGGAAATATGCTCCCCGATCAAGGACTCCATCAGGTGATAAAACATCAGCTTCCATTAATGCCAGTTGAAGCTCGTACACCTCATTCAGTTGCGGAATCAACTCATACCCCTGAGGTATTAATGATTTGATCTTATCCGCAAAATGGTTGTTTTTATTAGACACAGATCTTTGCTGATCAAAGGTTACAGATTTTGAATCATTCATGGTCATTACTCCTTTATTCTTCCGATTCCTGTGAAGAATGTGAGATATAGTTGTCGTTGTTTTGTAGATCAACCGTCATATGCGTGATGTAAGCCATCGCCTGCTCGATAAACCAATCCTTTAAAGAACGTCCTTCGAGTGCGACGACTGCATGCAGACGTTTTTTCAGATGTGGATCAATTTCCAATACGATTCTACCTGAACTTCCCCTTGGCATAAAACCTCCAATCGAACATAAGTTACTTATGTTATATAACTGATATTTGTTATCTATGTCAAGGGAAGGATTATATTATTTTTCCGAGATTTGGAGTCCCCTCTCTGAATTGGGTGCAATTCTGCAACGGTTCATCTCGAAAGGTCATATTACAATTTAAGAAGTGTTGCGCTGTTGCATCGAAAACGTAGAGCGGTCGGGGCTCTGGCTTTAATATTTCTTTTACATTTAGCTAGTCACATACTTTTGGAGGAAAGTCTGCAACTCTGTTATCAAGCCAATCATTGTTGATTTCTCTTCATAAAAGGCATCGAGAGTTTTAGTTACGCTTTTCTTTGCGCGATTCAGATTAGTTGTCAACCTTGGCAAGTTCGCTACTCTATCTCTGAAGAACCTGTTAGATTTCTGAGAGTCAATCAAGTGCTTCTCAACGCTTTCCAAAATATTCGAAAATGCTCTAAGCTCATCGCCGAACTTGTAATTATAATCACCCAATACGATAACTGACTGTAAAGATTTTTGTAGTGCTTTTGAAAGGTGATCTGAGAACAAAGGGACTGCTTCCTCCATTTTGGTTACGTATTTTTTGAAATCAGCAGCAAGATTATTGCTCGCTGTTTTAGAAAACTTCAAATTGATGGAACCATCGAAGTTCTTTGCACGATCAAAATCCCTTGTTCTCTCTTCCCATACCTTGTTTAAATCTTGAGTTATTTCAACGATGCGTTCCGTATCCTGCTTCACTGCTTTCATGTTCTCCATCGCGGCTTCCATCAATTCAATAAATCCCTCATCCTCATCTTCTCTCTCCGTAATCAATTGAAGAACCTTATTTTTCCTCCAATCTGCAATTAACGAAGATAGGCCTATGCGCATTAAGCTGCAAAGCTCATCAGACTCGTTAAACTCCCGATAATATACCCCTTTTGATATGGAGATTTTCTTTTTGAAATTCTGAACTTCTGCAATCTGATCTGGTACGATCTGACTTGGTGGAATCGGTTTATCTTTAAAATAGAACATAATGTGATTTGCACGGGGATCATCGCAATATCTCTTGTATGCAATCTGGAATTCCTCTACAGTTCCCGAATCAGCTCTTTTTGTTTGACTACCAATCCGTGACCACAATATCCCAATGAACACCTGATACGTGCCAGAGACTTGTTTATTAATGACATCCTGTGCATCCTCACCAACGCCTGGATATGTATGAGTTTCCCACTTAATTAACTCGAATTGAACATTGACCAGCTTTTTTAGCCAGATATTCATCTCGTTTATGGTTTTCTCAACCTGTAGTCTCTCATTAGAAACATCGCCAGGAGATGCGAGGAAAACGCTAACTAAATGTGGTCTTTCAGTCATCCTTTCTTCCTCATCAGATTGATATAGACTTAGTCCAATTCTCCAGCACTTTTAAAGAATTCTGAAGTATGTATTCAATGGGTCTTTTAGAACCTGTCCAGGTGATAATTCCCTCGATTTCTAGAATCCCCAAAGTCATGCGTATCTTATAAACCTCAGGGACTCCTTTGAATGCGCGATTTGGTGCTATCTCTCTGCCCTCCAGCATCGAGAAAATAAGATCTGTATTGATGACATTATGACCTTCAAAAGCCACTTTAACCGTGTCAAGAATCGTTTTGAAATGCTCCAAAGGGCAGTGGTGTTCATAGGGATTTTCTTCCCGCGCAGTGGCAACTGCTGAAGAACCCCGAATTTCCCATTTGAAGTACCGTGATCCATATTTGCGTTTCTTGGGTTGCGTAAGTGATTTTTCTATATCCTTTTCCTCAACCTCAGGAACAACTTCATCATCGCCAGGAGTCTTGTCCTCAAGCAGGTTAGAGAACTCTCTGAAGATGTTTGCCATCTCCTTTTTTCGGATTGTCAGAACAAATTTATCAGTATCTACCTCTTCCACGCCATTGATAAACGGCAACCGCAGTAACCTGATAATATAATCAATGTCTTGGGGATCGACTTCCAATTCTTCCATTTTCTCACGGCCAGCCAGGCTGTCGAATGTAAAGTAGCCCAGGCGATCTTGAAGCAATTGCATTTCCTCAATGATTATTCGGAACTGTTCAAGCAAAATTCTTCGTGAATGATTTTGTGTCAATAAATCCGAAACCTGCTGACTGCAACCACCTTTTCCAGAGAATAGATCTCGCAGCTCCAGCAATGTAAACGGAAATTTTGCGTGAGCAAGTAGCAATTCAACAAGCTCGTCTGTTTTCAAAAGCGACACATCATACTCATTCGCTCGGAGTTCCAGGTTACCACCTGAAAAATCATGGCCGACCACAACAACAGAATCCGCTTTATTCTTTTGTTTATGATCTCTTAAAGATATCCAGTCAATTTGCCGTTCGATAATCTTGCCTGACTTACTTGTTTTTCCATCAACGTTAACCTTGAAAGACTTTCTACCAACATTTGCGGTTAACAGGACATCGGTATCCCCACTGCCTCCAATCAATTCCGCTTCAAAACCGAGTGAATCGAAAGCATCCCGCAGAAGTTTTTCGAATTCATTAGGCGAATCGCTCTTGAACTGTTTTTCTTTCAACAACTCAATCAATTCTTTACTTTCGGGAAACACCATAGCCCGTTGATCAGGGATTTCAAATTGCTCAATCAAGGTTTCACGTAAGGCGAAGTAGCCTTTTTTGATTTTTATGAAAACAGATTTATCTCCATTCCTTTTCATATCCATGTATATCCTAGACGCCATGGATGCTTGAGGTGTTTTACCCATAGTATCAATTAGGTTTTCCCGTAGGGCAATCTCAGTTATCTGCTTTGGTGTAAGTGGTCTACCTTCTCGCTTGAGGATTGTTATCGCTGCTTCTTTGAAATCCATAACAAACACCTCCTATTACCCTTTGATTACCTCGGATTGATTTTCACAGAATTGACGGGTATTTACAAGCAACTTTGATGTCAGACATATCTCCCACCTGATAATTGATGCAACACTGCAACGGTAGATACAAGCTGCGTGAATGAGAATTTTCCAAGTGTTGCGCTGTTGCATGGAGTTGTCGGTAAGGGCAGTAAGTTGTTATGGCAGATTAAAGTCATAATCGGGATCATCTGGCGGATCTTCGAACATCAAATCACAATGTGAGTTTTTGGGATTTTTGATTAAACAGGGTATCGGTGTCATTTCGTGAACGGAAGCATAAGGGTTAATCAAAGAATACGGTCAAGGTTAATTCACCCTGAACTGCTTTTCCATCTCTCATTGCCGGCTTAAATTTCCAATTCTTCACAGCCTGAACCGCATTCTCATCAAGACCATACCCCAATCCTTTGATCACCTTGGTATCGGTAACAATTCCTGAATCATTGACTGAAACCCAAACAATAACAACACCTTGTATTTTAGCCATTACGGCTTCTTCTGTGGTCTTCGGTCGCGTTTTTTCGATTACCTGCGGCAATATTAAATCACCTATCATCACTCGTTTTTCATCGGATGCAGACATATCCGGCTCTGTTTCAGAAACAGCGTCATTCCCGAGCTTAACAGGTTCTATCCTTGCCATGTCAATCTGTTTCTCGACATTGAATTCCGCTCCATTGACTGAGAATTTTCGAATCTTCAGTCCGGTCGAAACCAAAAACGGTATCTCACGCAAATCTGTCTGCAAAAGAGGGCTTCCATGGCGATGGCCCGTGTCATCCTCAACCGAGAAATCCGAAATGGTTGCTTCTGCATTCACTTCGCCTGTTCTCCTGTCGCGAACAGATACCCGGAATATAAACAAATCGTTTTCCGGAGATGAATGAAATGAAGGACCATAACGATTGTCTGAAAACGGACACCATTCCGGAGTTTTATAAACATCCAGAATACATATCTCAAGATCTTCGTTCAGCGTTTTATATTCGGAAGCTTCTGATATTGGTTCCTTTTTCGATATAGTTTTCGTTGTCTCAACATCGTCTATTTTCCAAATACCATCCTCCATAACAAAGTGATATGTTTGCAGAACATCACCCCACGCCACATCAAGACATGCTTTATGACCATCAATTATCTCATTGCGTATTTGAGGCTCGGTTTTCTCTTTCCCTGACGGATCGACCATTCCCTTCACAAAAAGATCTTCAACGGAAACGGATATCGATTTTGCAGCAGTTTCCATTCTCACCGTATTGTTTTTTGACATCATTGTCATAAATAATTGAAAATCGTTATTCGTCGCAGCTTTATAAGCTGTCTGAAACGTTGAGGACGGCGGCTCCGACGCAGTATCGGAGCAACCCTGCAATATCATCATGCCAAGAAATATTACTCCGACAAAAAACAACACGGAGACAAATTCAGATATCTGATTTTCTCTCTTGATGCTTTTGATCATGTTTCTTCTCCTCAAAATTGAAAATTTATTATATTTATATCCCTATAACCTCATAATGAATAACAAGCAACTCATGAAATGATTTATTCATAAAACGTTGTTTTTTACTCTTTTAACTGGGATCTTCCGTTTATTTTTCCCAGGTGATCACCTTTTTGTCGACCAGTTTGCCGTCCTTGAACGTGGCCAGCACGGAGTATTCCTTGTCAAGGTGATACATTACCATGCCCGGGACATTCGTCTCTTCGCCGTTTCCGAAGACTCCCTCCACCTCCGCCTGCGTCATTCCCACCTGCACCTTATCGATATTCGCTTTTGTGCCGCTTCCGCCGCACCCGGCCAAGATAATCACTGCCACTAAAATAACGACATGTTTTGTAATTGAGGGCATAGTCCACTCCTCTGTTGAATGTTATAAATCTTCAAACTCCAATTCTATCGCAACCGGCCCTGATTCACCACAAGCTTTTTTTTGTCTTCTTGAACCCACGATTTTTCAGCCGCACCGACC
>JAFGJC010000106.1 GCA_016929305.1 candidate division CSSED10-310 bacterium
ACGCACCGGCACCGGATTCAGCCGGGCATAGAAAGCCTCCGGCAACCGTGTGTAGCTGTTATCGAAATTCCACCCGGCGTCCGGGCGGTTTTGCCTGCTGCTGGGCGTCATGGAATCCTCCTGCCTCTCAGATGAAGTGTCTGAGGATAAAAGATTGGGCCGGGAGACCCGAAGGTCAAGAGGCAGCGGGCAAAAAAAGGACGCCCGTAAACCGTCATGCAATGTTTGGAGTATTATCAGGTATTGTTGAGTTTTTTTGGGACTTGTGGATGTTGCGCATAGGATAATTATCATGGAAACACTGACCCCAGATTCTTATGCACTTTCGGCACCAACGTCCCCTAACTCCGGGCCATGGATGACCGTGAGACACCCTGCTTCGGCAGGTAGGAAGCCAAACTCGGAAATGGCATTTTTCCATCATGAGCCAGTGCTGATACTGCATGAAATATTGAAATCGGTGATGCCTTCAACCGTTGCAGATTTCAAAGGGTATTGTTGAGTTTATTGGGCCTGTGAATGCTGCGCATAATGACCCTTGAATTCAATTGCATTTAACAATCTCGAAATTAAATAGGTCTATTTACTTTTTTATCAGCGCATCTCACATATGGGTGTTACGCTTAGGAAATTATCCTTGAACGTCAAAGCGCAGAAAATTGGATATCACAGATTATTTCTGAGATCACTTTTAAAAGTACTATTTTTTCAACTCTTCTTTAACAGAAATCGATAATGTTTCCAAAGTAAAGGGCTTTTTAATATATTTCCCCGCTCCAAGCTTCTGAATAGCTCTGACGTCTTCTGTCTCGGCAAACCCGCTGGCAATTATCGCTTTTTGGTTAGGATGTATTTTAATGATCCTTTCGTATGTTTCGCGACCGTTCATGCCCGGAAACATAATCATATCAAGCACGATCAAATCTACCGAATGAGTCTTTAGATATTCTATCGCCTCCTCACCGCTAGAGACATCTTTAGCGGAATAGCCAAGTTTATTCAGCAACCCACATGCGATTTCCCTTTGAAGCTTCTCGTCATCGACCACAAGAATGGTTTCATCATTTCCTGTGTAATTTTCCCATGATGCCTGCTCCATATTAGCAGGCACTTCGGCTCTAGTTATAGGAAAGTACAGGTCAAAGGTAGTTCCATTTTCATCATGCACTACATTAACGTAACCACCATGATCCTGAACGGTGTTCCATACAACTGCTAAACCTAAACCTGTACCACTCCGGCCCATAATCTTCTTAGTATAAAAAGGCTCAAAAATTCTATCCAAAGCTTCCGTAGACAATCCAAAACCATCGTCGCAGACTGATAGCATGGCATATTCACCCTGGCGCACCTCCTCGTATGCTTTGTATCCTTTTAAGGGTTTATCTAAGTACCGATTCGTTGTCGATATGATAACGGTACCGCTATCATGAATTGCTTCGGTCGCATTGGTTACTAAGTTTAATAAACTCTTTTTAATATGAGATGAGGAACATTTTGTATTCAAGAGGTTGGAATCAAGTTCAAATTTGAAAATGATATTGGGATTAATTGTTTGGAGTTTTTTGTGTTCAACAGAATGGATGTATTCCTTGATTATGGAGTTTATGTTTAAGATCTCTTTCACTGTTGCCACACCTTTGGCAACATCTAATAAATCAGCGACGATAGCAGCAGCGCGATTGCCAGAATCCTTGATAATTTCAATTGGTTTTCGTAATGGGCTATTTTCGGGCAAATCCATTAAAATCATATCAGGATAACCTACAATCCCTGACAAAATGTTATTTAAGTCATGCGCAATGCCTGCGGCCATAATCCCGATGGTTTCCATTCGTTTGGCTCTAAAGAGTTTTTGTTCGCTTTCTCGTAAGGCTTCCTGTGCCCGCTTGCGAATGGTAATGTCACGGATGTTGCATTGAATCACCTTGTTGTGGTTGACCAAATAGACATTACTGACGAACTCTACGTCAACATGGCGCCCGTCCTTGGTTTCAAGTGGTAAATGCTCATATCGAATATATTCTTTCTCCTGTAACACCCGAAAAGCTGATTGGTTTGCGGTGATATCTCTGAAAGTACCGATTTCCCAGAGTTGCTTGTCCACGAGTTCCTCACGAGAATAGTCCAACATTTTCATTAAAAATGGATTGACGTCGGTTATCTGCCCAGTGTTGGCATCAAGGATTAATATTCCATCTTGTGCCGTTTCAAAAAGTCGTCGATAGCGAGTTTCGGATTCTTTCAAGGCCTCATATAGTGACTTTTCGGACTGGGTTGGTTTTTTATCCTGTTTTTTTGTTTTCATCATCCCAATTTCCTGTAACCAATTTTCCGTTTTCCAAACGGTTAAACGCAAACTATTTGGCGAGAACTTCTCAACGTCTTCAAATTTCATTCGGTCAGATATCGATACGGATGTTGAAATCCTGGAAATTACAGATAGAAGATGAAGTTTAGAATCCAGACAAACAGTTTAATTATAGCTTTCAAATGTAGCGGTTTTTTAAAACTCGGATTGTAATGTTCTCGACATCCAGGATCTAACGAAAAAATGCCAAAGAGCATCTAAAATGTCAATAATTATCGGATCAAATAGAAATCAAAATTCATTTTGGGCAATCTCTGGTATTGATATACGATTACGTAGTCGCAAATAGCAAAATATTGAATTATCTTCTATTTATCAAAGATTTCAGTTTCTCAGAACATTTGAACGTAACCAGTCTCCTTGGTTCAAAAATTAAATCCTCACCAGTAGCCGGATTTCGCCCTCTGCGTTCTCTTTTGTCCCTCACTTGAAATTTTCCAAATCCCGATATCAGGACGTCATCACCGGCTTCCGGTGCGCTCTTGACAATCTCAAGCAGGGTTTCGACGATTTCATTTGTCTTTTTGAGCGAGTAACCGTTTTTAGTTTGGATAGCCGAAATGAGATCCGCTTTGGCGAGGGTGTCCGACATGGTTTTCCCTCCACAAGTGTTGATAGTGGCTGAATAATAATTGCTTACCTTCAATTCGGTTGCATTGTCAAGAAATTATCTATGCCCTTCCTATAATATTCCGGGGGTTCCGGCTGACCATTCAGGAAAGGAGACCACCTGTTGAGCGCTTGATTTTTCCTTTTGCATCCCCTTCCCCTTTAAATTTCTGACTTGACAGGCACTCTCGGTTTGATATGAACCTGCTTCAATTCCCTCCGCAACCCCACCGATATAATGTGCCCCTTCTGAGCGCGGAGCTTTTACGAATGGA
>JAFGJC010000107.1 GCA_016929305.1 candidate division CSSED10-310 bacterium
GGCCACCTCGGTCAGGTAATCGGTGGATACGCCGTCGTCGGCTTTAAATCGCGGGAAGTTGTACACATGATCTGAAGGATAATGATACCCGATATCATTTTGATCAAAGTCAAAAGCGTTATCAGACGCCGTGGAACCGGAGATATGTCCGTTCCACGCTCCTGCGTCGACACAGGGACTTGTATTTCCTGGGGAAACAGTGTTTCGAACCGAGGTCTGCGTCAGATGATAGTCCCCATTGACGGCATCCACAAAAAGCGGATCACTGGTAACAAAGGTTTGCGTCTGGAGGTTCAGTTCCGCATTGCCGCTCTCCAGGTATTCGTCATCGTTGTTGTAAAATGCGCAATTCTCGATGTATGCGTAGGAATCCGAGTCGGCTTCGATTGCCACGGCGGTTCCCGTTCCATTGGCGATATCGTAGAAGATGCAATTGGAGATTTTAGCAATGCTTTCACCGGTAATCCTGAGGCCGCCTTCGCAGTCGGCCATGGTGCAGTTCGTCATGTACAGGACACTCAGACCGTCTGCAAACACGGGAAGGTCATGTCCTTCAAACAGGCAGTTCCGGACATGCAGATCATGGTGCCCATCCACCGAAATGGCTGCCCCCGATCCTGGTACCGGTGTTGTGGTTGACGTCGGAGTCGGTGTTGGCGTAGACAGGCTGTCCGGCTGTGTGAAGTGACAGTTATCGATATAGGCTCGGGAATGCTCACAGGTCACACCGCATTCTATAGTCAGGTCGCTGAGAACAGATCCATGTCCAAGTGATACATAATTTCCATACGTGGCATATTGGCTTAGAATGATACTCGCGCCATCCTCCCCGGTCAGGTTGAAGAATGCAGGCAATTCGATCTCATTGCTACTGTCAACCGTATGCTCCCCGGGAAGCATGACCAATTCCATCGGATTTTCCATGTCAATTGTCCCATTGATCTCCTTGTCACACCATGCCAAAGCATCCGCAACAGAACCGAAAGGATTTGAACGTGTGCCATCCGGGTACATATTTGCTACACCTGCCGTTATGTACAACTTGTTTGGGAGAGTGTATATAACGTGCAGGCAAGGCCATAGTACGAAATCATCATGGCTCCATTCTCTTGTTGTTATGTTGTAATCAGCCAGGGCGATATTAAAAATCATTCCCGCCGTCGAAAAGTTTCGATTCAACGTAGGTGCCGATATACGCACACATTGAATTCCACTCCCGGAAGTACCGTCCGGAACAACAGGAAACTCAATATAATAGTCACTTTCCGGGTGACGAGGATCGTAAATGTATATGCCATCTATGGGCTTATCCTCAACTTCAGGGTCAAAGTTCGAATACCTTACAATCAAAATTAAGTCAAAAAAACCAGAATAATAGCCACTGTACAAGTTACTATGCCCCCAACCCATACCGATGATTTCAGCATCAGCTTCTTCGTTCTCGGGATCCTGCTGGGAGATCGGATTCTCATAACATTCAAGTCGTAAAAACGACGGCGGCGGAGTTGAATAGACAAACATGCTGCGGTTTTCTGATATAAGCTCCGAAACGAATGAAGCGCTTGATTGAGTCCCTATTGACGTCGGATCACAAATGTTGTTCCTTACCTCCAAAAGGGGCCATAAGGCACTGAGAATCAACGAGCCTGGTACAGAATTGTCACCGGTGTACGAAAGAAACCATAGGGACTCAAAACCATTTGGATCGAAGGATGCGGCGTAGTTATTTATGTTCCCGGTGCTATAGAAAGCTGTATTTCCGGGCATCGGCGTGTTCACGGGTGCTGCTATCAATGGATCTATCGCACCGTTGTAAACTGCGGTATAATCAACAAGCGACGATCCTCTGCCAAAACCATTGATGCTTCCTCGGTTGATGTGATACACAACATCATCATTTGCGCGAATGGGATTCTCGTTGTAGGCAATCCACTGAATGTACGGCCTGAAGCCAATTGATTCGGCAGGAGGCGTATAGGCGGCTGGTGTCGGCGTAGAAGGATTGAAATACCTGCCGACAAGTGAATGACCCAGATGAACATCAGTACCACTGAAGTTTAACTGGGTGTTTGGAGGTGAAGGGTCGTAAAACCCATCATACTCCCACCAGAAATCATCACAGCCTGAATAGGGCGCATCTTCTGGAATTGGTATGCTCGTCGGTACTACTCCGTTCCAATAAGAATCCGCATATCCTGGATAATTCCTATTTGATGGTGGTGTTGGAGCAGAATCCTGTTCAGAATAATCCATTTCCATTCCGAGGGTATCTTTCGTATTGAAATTTGCTCCCATAGTAAAGGCAACGTTTGCCCAATGCTGACACTCGAGATCTGAATCGCGGTACTTGGGATCGACATTCCACCCGCCCCTATGCGCTCCGTCCGTGTCTACAAGGAATGCTTTGTACGCTGGTGTGGGTGTGGTTAGGGTCTTAACGAAATCGCTCTCGATCAACTTCGCCTCTTGCCAGAGATTGACATAATCATCGTTAAAAGGGATTGGATATGTAATGGCATCCGGAATCGGCGTCGCCATCCAAGCGGGAAACTTCACGTCTGTCTTAGCGCCATGGTAGCAGTTATGACGTGAAAAAATATCAATATCAGGATCTGACAGAATGGCACTATTTGCAGCATTGTACGGATCCCAATTTGGAACAGCAGCAGGATCATTTTCATCTGCCTCAGTCATCGCAACCAGGGAATCCACACTGCCTGTGCAATCGCCGTATCCATCTTTTATCCACCCGGCAATAATGTTTGCCCAGTTGGAAACAGCTGTAGAATCCAACTTCGGTTCATTTGCAATTTCATAAAAAACATTGGGATGATGACGTGTTTCACGGACGACTTTCAAGACAAAATCCCGTTGCGCTTTGCCAAGAAAATTGAGATTGCCCGCTGTTCCGATGTTGAAAAACTGCGTGCCAAAAGCGGAACTTGTGTAACCTGCAGGGAACGTATAGTTTTCATGAAGTGGGTCGTATGAGTAAATATTATAGTCCGGATTCCATGCAGATGGGTGAATGTCTACACCCGAGTCATTAAATATATCTTCTGTAAAATCGAAAAGTGTCAGCAACACCGTTATTCCTGCTTCATCGGCTGCGTCTATCAGGTCATTAAGTTCGGTGAAGTAATCCTCGTTGTACAAGTGCAGTGCGTATTTACCGGGATTTACAGGACTAAGCTTAAATGGATACTCCCAAGTGTGATCTTGACCCTCATATCCGCTGTAAATGAATTGGCGAATCATATTAAATCCCGATTCACCCGCGATTTCCATTGCTTTTTCATACTTATGTGCAGGGTCTTCCCAGATCACTTTCCAACAAAACTCGTAATACTCACCCGCGCCGCGAAGAAACACCAATTCATCGTACACTTCATCTTCTCCGGTATCTTCTGAGTAGCGCATTAAAAGGCTTCCATCAATGTGGAAGCGGTTAGAGGGCCTCGGAGTGTATTCCGGGTATGGAACACCATCATTGGATTGTTCAGTCTCAGCGTTTGCAAGAGGATTTCCTGGTGAGATTTCTCCAGGGTAATTTCCTCGTAGTTACTCCCAATAACTTCCATCACACGGACCAGCTATAACGAATGATAACTGAAAATAGTAAATCGCGGTGATCCAGAAGATAAAATTTCTAAATTTCATTCCATTCTCCCTTAAAAAAAATACTCATTATCCAAGTTTGCTAAAAGTGCATGGGGAACTAAGATGCCCCCAGATATCCTTGGCGCGGAACTCCATTTTGTCCAGCGGATCGTCCAGACTCTCATACGGCAGCCGGATCCAGAACAAACCGGATTCCTCCACCAGTTCCTCTTCCACTTTGAATCCAAGCGGTTCCCCGTCCCAGAAGACCTCGATGCTGGTGACGCGGTCATTCAGGTCGGGATCTGTTACCCAGACCAGGATATCCAGGTGACCGGGTGTTCCCATACTGATCCAGGTCATCCCAAATCCGGCCATCTCTATCCGCGGAGGATTCTTTTCGATTCGCATAACGCGAGAATGCCTGTTTTCAAACAAATAGTAGGAGCGTTGGCTGGAAACAAGATGCCCCGGCGGATAGTGCCAGGGTTCAATCTGTTCTCTCCAGTCGCACCATGTCTGGCCATCATCTAATGATCTCTCGTTACCCCAAATAACTGTGCCATCACTATATCGTTCAATATCAAAATTCAAACATCCCTTAGAGTGTTCATGCAGACTTTTCCAACTATTTCCATTGTCTTTGCTTCTGAACAGCCCCACATGCGATTGAGATAGATACAATCGATTTTCATCATGTGGATCTTCATACAGTGTCAGACCATTGTATATTCTATAATCACTACAATCACCCGCATGATCATGAATTTTTGATTTCCGCGTCCAGGTCACACCGCTATCATTGGAAACCGACAACCACAGTTCATCCCACTCCGTACCTTCAACATCAACACACTCCGTGCAAAGCCAAAGATCGGGATCCCGGTGACTGTCAATAAAACTGGCAAGACCCGCCGGGTGCGGCGTATTGATCGGTATCCATGTTGCGCCATTGTCGTCGGACATGGCCACTTTCCGTTCATCCAATTCGGTGTCATAGAAACCAAATACGCGATTGGGAACACTTGATGATGCTTTCGCGTAGACTAAAGTTCCCGGACCGGTGTATTCGATACGTTCCCAGGAGACACCCTTGTCCGTACTGGAATACAGGCACTTGGGTTCATCCCAATCCTCGCCTGCCGTGAAATACAACCGTTTCGAGTTATCCGAGTCGCAACTAAAATCGAAGATAGTAAACGCGTGAAAACAACGATTTGGAACCGTCGATGGCGCCCAATGGATCCCTTCGTCAAAGGAATGAAACAATCCGCACTTCGCCTGTGCGTATAAGACGAATTCCTGATTATTCCCGATATATCCACTCATTAATCCATCATCGCTGCTGCTGATCTGTGCAGGATAGACCGGCACCCAGTAATCACCCGATTTCGGCAGCTTATATAATTGTTCTAACTGAACAAAGATCTCACCGGAACCTGTCGTCGATTTCCATGCTTGAGATGGATTCCCTGACGTTGGCCCACCACCAAGGTTTGAGTCAAATAGTGCTGTTTTCCATGTTGTACCTCCGTTTCTAGTGATGTAAATTCCCCCTCTGTCAACGTAAAACAGTCCAGTTCTCACATGATTGGATAAAATGAAGATATTGGCATCGTCCGGATCAGCATACAGGCATTCACCCATCTTCTGCTCTTCCGAACAATCCGGACCAAACTCTTCCCAGGTCTGTCCCCCGTCACGGGTTCGCCTGACCGGAAACTGCCACCACTGATGTTTGTCGAACATAAGATAAAATTCATCCAGATTCATGGGATGGAACGACACCCATTTTATGCTCCATAAATTGTCCGTGGGCAATACCTCCCACGTGGAACCGTCGTCACGGCTTAAATAGACCGTCGTTCCATACCCTCCATTCTCCAGACCATCTGTCGCCAGAATCAGCCCCTCCAGATACGGTGAGTGATCAAGCAGGGGATAATCGTTTGATTTTATTCTGTTGTGTTCAAAGGTCTTGACCCACGACTGACCAAAATCAGTGCTTTTCCAGAACGAATAGATGCTTCCGGGTTCATCCAGATAATACGCCACGATTGAACCATTGAAGATAGAAACGTCAAGATCGTTAAAGGGTACCGGTGTCGTCCGGGCTGTCCAGGTTTTACCAAGATCCAGGCTGATTTCCAGGCGATCAATGGTCCAGGAATACCGGATGATGCCTACCTGACCATTTACAAAGAAGAGCTGAAAGCGATAATCGAACGTTGCTTCAGTTATCAATGTCCATGTAGCGCCATCATCGGTGCTTTCATAAAGCGCTCCCGTTCCCGAAAACATGCGACCCGGTGTCGCCGGATCGCAAATGATCTTCTCGAAATACGGCGCTCTGTCTTTAAGGTCATACCAGACCAGCGGCTCCATGTCGGCGAGATTGTCCGGACGATGCTCCGCCCAGACACGTCCGGCACTGGTGACCAGCAGTATCAACCACAGGAATCCCATGCACGACCGGCAATGTGGAAACCGTTTATCTGCCCTCTTCATGACCATCTCCTTTCGAGACCGTTTGTATTTTACCCCCCCCCGATTTTTGTCAAATGAAAAATCGGTGAGAAAACGGGTACTCCAAATATAACAGAAAATGAACCTGCCTGTGCGCGGGTTGGAAACCCGCACACGCA
>JAFGJC010000108.1 GCA_016929305.1 candidate division CSSED10-310 bacterium
AGTTCTCAATATCGGATTGTTTCAGATTGTATTCAAACCATTTCAACTCAAGTATCGATTGATAGTAACGACTGCTGGCTTCACAAGCTAAAGCAAGAAATTTTTTCGCATCCAATATCAATCCACTTACCGTTTCCCAATCACCAATTTCACCCAAGACCTTTATCAATGCCATCCTGGATCGTAATCTTACGTGAATACTTCCCAGTTGATCCCCCTCTTCCAGATGTCTGTAAAGCTCAGTGATTTTCTGACGGATGTCACTCGACCAAAATTCGTGAAGTGCCAGAAGAATCTGCGCTCGTTTAAGATGTTCCCAGCCACTCCAAATAGGTGCCATCGAAACGGTTTTTTCAGCCCAGTGCTCGAACCCAGACACACCAAGATCGGATAGCATTTCCGCATAATTCAATGCCGCCCGGGAAGTGAGTTCCGGTTCTTTATCATCATGCTGCGCAGCTTTCTGAAAACAATCACCCGCTTTCAACCAGTTCCCACGATCCCGTAAAATACATCCGAGATTTACTAAGATCCATCCATTGTTGGGATCATTCAAATCAGAATCGGATAAAAGATTATCAAGAGTTTTTTCGGCTGACTGACTGTGACCGGAAGTATGATTGAGCAGAGATTCCAGAAGAAATATATCTCTTTCAGCACTGTTCGACCTGGACAGTTTACAGGTTTTTATGTAGTTTTTGATCTTCCGCTGTGCCTGTTCAACTTCACCTCGCGCTAAATACAAACGCACCCAAAGACGATCAATGCTTTTTTTTTCAGATTTCTCTTCAGTATGCTTTTCTGCTGAAATCAAAGCATCTTCTGCTTCGCTGGTATTACCGTTCAACAGGAATTCCTGAATTTTCTCTAAATCAAATTTTACTTTATTTGAATTGTTTGGCAAGTATCTCCTCCTGGAAATCGGTTACCGTCGATTCTAAAGGAAAATGGCGCACGATAAAAGAAGGAAATGATTTAATAGATATATCGCAAGATTACGAACATGTATAGCTAGTTATGCGCGATAGGGAAAGGTACCCCAAGATTGGGATAACTGAACTTATAAAAATATAAGTTGTAGAAATCTGACCGGGACCCGTTCGGAAGGTTGGCAACAACTGTCCACATATATCGGCCATTATCAAATCCCTTCCAATATTCCGGCTCAAACGTGAATGTCGTATCGGAGGCATCGATTTCAGCCGTAACAATCCGACCGATAAGTTCTCCGTTAACACCGATCTGAGCTAAACCGAACATATAGGAAACAGCATTGTCAAAGGGATCCCAGACAAATATCGGTGGTGTATCGAATTTATAAAATTTTGTGTTATTTGTGGGTGATCGGATAACAACCGAATCCGGATCCGCTAACCGGAAAAACCAAATTTCCGATTTTGGGCTGACAGGATTACCATTTTCTCCGTCAAGTTTGACAATAAACCAGGATATGTCTCCCAATTCAGAAATATCCTGCCAATCTCGTTCTGTCAGACCATAATGCATTTCAATCGTATTTTCATCAACAAAAATATAATCATCCGGACCAAGATCCATTTTTTCCATGCATGGATAGTCGACAAATTTAATAATCAATCTATAATATTCAATCCTAGGATCATACGTCCAGCTAAATACTATTATACCCTCCTCAAGTTGATAGTTCAGAAAATCGTTTGCTTCTGGGTGAAGCAGCTGTGCTGGACCAATAGGGATCGTTTGCGTGGTAAAACTCCACGAGACCACACTGGTATTTCCTGCAAAATCTTTCACACTCACTCTAACCGGAATGGAAGTTTCGTATGGGAAGGGTTCCGGCGCTTGATAAACCACCTTAACTTCATCAAACAAGTTAATGACGGAGTAAATTACCGGTTTTCCATCAACGTGCATGGTAATTGAAGAAACATCGACACCGGATTGATTATCGCGGATTTTGCAGTAGATCTGTGCATTGACAACAACCGCACTGGAGCCGTCGGGTGGCGACAGGTTTGTTATTTCAGGTGGTGTAGTATCCGGAGCCGGCTCCGTTAAAAACTCCCAGCGGTAAGCCGGCATAGTATTTCCGGCATTGTCACTCACTTTTAACTCCATATCAATCCAGCTAAGATAGGGTAAGGATGCCGGTAAATTCGTATGAATATAGACCTTGTTGTTCCCAAGATCATCGATGAAAAAAGGAACAGGCTTTCCCTTCATCAGCATTTCGACAGACTGAAAATCTACGCCACTTCCCGGAATACCAAAAGCTATGTCTGGATCGAACACATAGGCTTCAATGGTAACGGAAACATCAACAAATATTTCACCATTAGCAGGAGAAACATAATCAAGGATCGGCGATTCCTGATCATCAGAAAAATAAGCTGAAACCGCTGGAATAACTCCGACCAGACACATACACAAAACAATCATCCAGGAGATCTGTTTGACATCAAGACGAATGTTCTGTGCCATCAATTCTTAATTTAAACCCTTCTTTTCAAATTGGTAAAGCATGTAGTC
>JAFGJC010000109.1 GCA_016929305.1 candidate division CSSED10-310 bacterium
GAAATGCCAATTGATTGCCGTCGAGTGACCAGACTGGACTGAAATCGCCAGGCTTACCTCCAGAAGTGAACTGCCGGCTTTTTTTTGTTTTGATGTCTATCATCCAAATGGATTGAAGATACTGCTTTCCTTCCCGTTCGGGTTGCTTTAAAACGTAAGCCACGCTCTCTCCGCCGGGACGCACGTGCAAATCGGAAATGTCGGAAATGAAATAAAAATCTTCCGGTGTTACCGGTTTGGTCTTTTTTGATGTCACAGCCATAGTTATTCTCCCCTGCGAATGTTGATAACATCCAAGAGAGGGGTTATAGCAAAGGATGGGTCTTTTTTCGAGATATAATTCCAGAAGACATGAATATCCGGTTGAAAGTCCCGGTCCTGAAAGCCGTGCCGGTTGCCAAGACGCGTGGAAATTTATAGGCAGGAATGCCATAATAAGGATTCCTGGGAGTTTGGAAGAGAGGTTCGGAAGCGTTATGGAACGGTCAAAGCAGTCTTCTGAATGGGTTCTGGCGGTCTTGATATTGAGTGCGCCACGTCTGGCTCGGTTGATGAGCCCTGCGGTCCATATCGAAGATCCCAATTACATTTACGGCGCTTTCCTGATTACGCTGGGGCAGCAACCTTTTCTTCAGTTCGCGCAGCCAAACCCCCCTCTGCTGGAAAGTTTTTTAGCTCTTTTTTACATGATTTTTGGTGTCTCATATCGAATTCCAGAGATGCTGACAGCATTAGCCTATATCGGGACGGGAATCGTCATTTATCGTATGGGATCCCGATGGTTTTCACCCATCGCCGGGTTGTGGGCGGCAGTTTTTTACAGTTTCCATTTTTTGCTGTTCCGATACCATTTGTTTGAACGGGAGGTGTTTGCAACTCTCGCTGTGGCCCTCGCCGTCGACAGAATTATGATGCCATCCGAAGATCGAAGACAGGAGTGGGTTGCCGGCGCTTTTCTGGGTCTTGGATTCGTCTGTAAACAAACAGCTCTGGTACCTTTCGCGGTTTTGACAGGAATGCTCGTTCTGTTCCACCGGCGCTGGCGGTCAGCACTGTGGCTGATAATTGGATTTCTAGGCGTTTTTGCCATAACTTCTGTCGGATATACCTACCTTTACGGTATTCACTACTGGCGTCAAACCCTCTGGTTCCATTTTATCAAAGGAACCGTGGCACCCTGGCAGGAAAAAAGTATTCTGACAGTCTGGGCACTTGGATACCTGATACCTTTTCTGGCCGGAAGCATCTATGTTTTCCTGAAACCATTGCGGTCTTTCGAATGGATCCTGGCAGGTCTGTTCGCGGCGGATATTGTTTTCTTTTGGTTTGTTACTGGAGCTTTTTGGCCCCATTATCTTCTCTCCACAATTTTTCCTGCAACACTTCTCGCCGGCGGTGTCATCCATTCATGGATAAACGCGTTTAAAAATGGACCGTATCAAAAATACAGGGCTGTTGTTTCATTCGTTTTAACTTTGGTTACCGCAACGGTCATGGGTGTGCTAGCACCAGGATCCCTGCTGGGAACGAATGTCGCCGAAGCCTATGGATTTGACGGTATTCCAAGAAAAGAAATTGACAGATGCTCTGCATTTATAAAAGAGCATACTCTTCCCGGTGAACTTATCATTTCCGATCCTTTTATAGCTTTGGTTTCCGAACGGGCTAAAGTTGTAAAATTCAAGGATAACTGGGGATTGATAATGAAGATGTACCGGTTGATTGATGAAGGACGATATTGGGAAGGGATAAAAGAAATGTCAACACAAAATTTCGGTGACGTCCGGTTTGCCTCACAGAAAGAATGGGAACCGATGATTCTTGAAGCGTTAACGACCGACAAGGTGGGAGCTATTCAACCGAACTATGAACTTCCTCTTCCGCCGGATCGAATGCGCCAATTCGGATTCAAACAGGGCTATCGGTCACTGTACTACGAAATCTGGATACGGGATAATCGCTGATGTCAAGAGTGAAAAAATACGATCCTGGACCT
Organism: candidate division CSSED10-310 bacterium; assembly: GCA_016929305.1. GTDB lineage: Bacteria > CSSED10-310 > CSSED10-310 > CSSED10-310 > JAFGJC01 > JAFGJC01. Next base: position 1,997 of record JAFGJC010000109.1, read on the forward strand.
TATGATTCGCGTTTTATCAGGAATAACATTTATACAATCTTCCAAATTGCTGTCAGAAGCAACGATATCCTGACAAACGACTAAACCGGAACGGATGTCAATGTAACTATCGACCTTCCGATCCATTTGGCTTTCAAGAACGGAAGTCAGCCTTAAACACGTTGATGTGCTGTTGCCAAAGGCAATGTCAAACGGACCATCAACATACTCGGTCACGGATTCTTCACCGGTCCGGTCAACTAAGAAATACATGTCCTTTCCGGTATATATCTCCTCTAGGTTTATCCGTAATGCGCAGGTCAGTAAAACGTCATCAATACGACGTTCCATGCCCGGCACTAGTGATTCTACCATGATCAGTTTCATGACCGATTCCGAATCAAAGACCGATACCCAATGCCGCTCCTCCGCAATACATTCCCCATTTTCGAAAACATGCCAGTCTGTTTCAACTGTTTCACGATTCCTGAAATAAAAGGGTCCCTTACTTTTTCCCTCCCAGCGTCTAACCAGAAGCCCCGTGTCGGAGCGGTATTCGCCTGCAGTTACCGTGATACCGGTTTTTGCCGGATCCAAGGTGGCGGGAAAACAATTCAGGTTTACCGGGCCAGGACGAATAGCGGAAGTTTTCCGGATGATGTCGGGAAGAATGTGAGGTAAATCCATATGGTTTTCTCCTGAGTTCAATTCATGCCGGATACAGTTTAGAACAAACTGCATTTGCGAACAACGGGGATTATTCAGGTCATGATTTCAGGCTTCCGGCAAACGTAATTTCATCTTGACAACACCTGGGGTCACCTATTAAATTAGATTAGTCTAATTAGACGCGTCTAATTTTCGAGGGGACACATGATGAAAATAGGTGCTTTGTCGGAAAGTCTTGAGGATTATCTGGAGATTATCTATCAACTCATTCAGGAGACGAAAGAAGCGCGAATCAAGGATATTGCCGACAGAAAAAACGTGTCCATGTCATCGGTAATTCCTGCTTTGCGAAGATTATCAAAAGAAAACCTCGTTAATTATAAAACCCGCGGAATCGTTACCTTGACATCCCAAGGACAGAATTTAGCCGCAAGACTTCTGGGGCGACATGAATTTGTCAAATATTTTCTGATGTCTTTGCTGGATGTTCCTGAAGAGATCGCTGAGCGGGATGCATGTTTGTTTGAACATTACATGAGTCCGGAGACATTTCGGAAAATGGTAATGTTTTTTGAGTTTGTGGATACGTGTGGCATGAATATCAGGAGTCATTTTGAGGACTATATTGCCAACCTTGACAAGCAGGGTGATGGTGAGATTTGTCCGGCGCCTGAATGCCCATTTAAAAATGATTCATTTCGTAGAAGACAACGGTGGGGAATGGTAAAAACCTTGTCATCATTGTCCCCCGGTGAAAGCGGAAGGGTTGCCCGTGTTCAGGCGGATACTGCCATCCGTCAACGGTTAATAGACATGGGTGTGCTGCCGAATGTGGTTATTACTGTAGAAAGGATGGCTCCTTTAGGTGATCCCATCGAGATAAAATTGAGAGGTTATCATTTGTCTTTGCGAAAAGAAGAGGCTGATGCCATCATTTTGTATCCCTCCACGTAACGTAACATCAATTGCTTTAAGCGGGCATGAGTTCGAGTATGCAGAATAATTCAGGATTAGAAACCGTTCGAGTGGCAATGGCAGGAAATCCCAATTCCGGGAAATCGAGCATTTTCAACGCGTTGACCGGCTCCCGGCAGCATATCGGGAATTATCCCGGCGTCACCGTGGAAAAGAAAGAGGGGATGTTTCGTGAGGGCGAACGGAGTGTGCATGTTGTCGATCTTCCGGGGATCTACAGTCTGACGTCATATTCGCAGGAGGAGGTTATTGCCAGGCAACATATTGTCGAATCCAAGCCTGCCGTGGTGGTGAATGTCATCGATGCGTCTAATTTGGAGCGGAATTTGTACTTAACCCTCCAATTGCTTGAAATGGGGCTGAATGTTGTCATTGCTTTGAACATGATGGACGAAGTCGAGAAACGGGGTATTGAACTTGATGTTGATATGCTATCACGCCGATTGGGTTGCTATGTCGCGGAAGTCGTAGGTCATAAAAATATTGGCATTGATAATCTCAAGAAAACAATACTGAAGGCATTTGATCGGGGCGGCACGGAAACGGAAGTGATTTACCGTGCGGAGCTTGGACGTGAAGTCGAAAAAATTGTCAAGGAGCTGAAACAGTTCAAAGATATCCCCTATCCGGAGCAGTTTGCCGCCATAAAACTATTAGAAAACGATACGGAGGTGGTTGCAAGACTCAAACGGCAGGAAGACAGTGAAGCGCTTTTTAATCAGATATCTTCAAGTATCCACCGTCTTGAAAATCTCTATGGATATCCACCGGAAGTCCTGATCGGCGACCGGCGATATGGGTACGTTTCCGGACTGGTCAAGGAAATAACTATTCGAGCACCCGCTATCGACAGGATTACGCTGACGGAGCGAATTGATACTCTGGTCACTCACCGATATCTTGGTATACCTCTCTTTTTGCTGACCATGTACCTCATCTTCTGGATGACATTTACTCTGGGCCACCCACCGATGCGATGGATAGAAAAAGGGTTGAGTCTTTTAACGCAGAAGATTGACAGCTTCTGGCCTTCTGGCGCGAGTCTCATGCTGAAATCGCTCATCAATGACGGCATCATCGGTGGTGTCGGCGGTGTTATCATCTTTTTGCCCAATATCCTGTTTTTGTTTCTCGGTATTTCGTTCCTTGAGGATACCGGTTATATGGCCAGGATTGCCTTTATCATGGATAAAATCATGCATAAAATAGGACTGCACGGCCGCAGTTTCATTCCGTTGCTTATCGGTTTTGGCTGCACGGTTCCCGCGATTCTTGCCACCCGTACCATCCGGTCGGAAAAAACACGGTTTACAACGATTTTTATTCTGCCGTTGATGTCATGCGGTGCTCGATTGACGATTTACCTGATGGTGATCCCGGCATTTTTCCCCCGTTCCTGGCAGGCTCCCGTTCTGTGGTCGATTTACCTGATCGGAATTCTACTGGCACTGTTATTGGCCAAACTGCTGCGAAAATCATTGTTTCGGGGCGAAGCAGAACCTTTTGTTATGGAGCTTCCACCGTACCGCATGCCCAGTATGAAGGCCATTGTTCTGCATATGTGGGATAAATCCTGGCAGTATATCAAAAAAGCAGGCACCATCATCCTCGCTGTTTCCATCTTGATATGGATTTTATTAACGTTTCCCCGGGTGGAAACGAAGTTACAGGTAAACCCGCCATCCGGTCAGCAGGCGCAGTTGTCCGAGGAATCGATTCGCCAGAAACAACTGATGGAATCCTACGCCGGCAGGATAGGCAGAATCATTGAACCCGCCCTGAAACCCATGGGATTCGACTGGAAAATCGGAACGTCTTTTATCGGTGCGTTTGCAGCAAAAGAACTCTTTGTTGCACAAATGAGTATTGTATATTCCATCGGCGATTCCGAAACGTCCCCGGAAACACTGCGGGAAGTTCTGCGGAAAAACTACAGCCCGCTCACAGGATTTTGCATCATGATCTTTGCTCTGATAGGAACACCGTGCGTCGCAACCCTTGCTGTTACAAAAAAGGAAATGGGAAGCTGGAAATGGGTTGCCATTCAATGGGCGGGATTAACAGGAATGGCGTGGGTGGTCACTACGGCCATATATCAGTTGGGCCGCCTATTGTGACATTCGCAAGCTTCACACGTCATCTTATCCCGGTCTGAAGACGATATTTCCCGGCACGCAGAACGCTGTTGTCTGGTTTTTCGCAGTGCGACAGCAAAACCCAACACAGCAAAAAACATGATAAAAACGATAACGGCTACCATTGTTTTCATTGCCGGAACCCTCCGAAACATCTACCAGATATCGTAATCATCCGGTATTCATTATGCATTTACACATCATGTGTGAAAAAGTGCCGTAAATCAAATGTTTTATGTTGAAATTTCACCTGAGATGACGTTAAACTTGGCAATAGTGTGTTTTCTGATTATTTAGAGCTGTTTGTTATGATTCCTCAGATAAAGGGAATGATCTTCATCGGTATTGTGTAATAACCGGTAAGCTGGCCGGGGGCAGAAAGAGCAGGTGGCGGATTATGGCAGTCTATACCGTCAGACGAGGTAAAGATCTGAAAATCGCGGGAGCTCCATCTCCCCAGGAACTCAAAGTGGATGACCCTCCCGTATTGGGAGTCAAACCTGTTGATTTTTTGGGGATCAAACCCAAACTACTGATTCGTGAGAATGATCGTGTCGTTACGGGACAACCTCTGTTTTATGCCAAGGGTCATGAAAAACTGATGTTTTGCTCACCGGGCTGCGGCATAGTGACAGCGATCCGCCGCGGCGCTAGAAGAGTCATTACGGAAATAGAGGTTACGCGAAGCGGTGCGGAGGACAGCGAGACATTCAGAGTGTTCAGAGAATCAGAACTGGCGAACATCTCCGTTGAAGAACTCTCAGCGCATCTCATGCACGGCGGAATGTGGCCGTATATCCGCCAGCGTCCTTTTGGCAAAATTGCCAACCCCTCCATTTCGCCGGCAGTTATTTTTATTAATGGCATGGATACGGAACCCCTGGCAGCCGATCCCTGTATCCTTATGGATGGTCGGGAAGAGGATTTCCGGATGGGTGTCCGGGTGCTTCAGGAGTTTACTCATGGTCCCATCTACCTGACATTGCCGCTGAAGACAACGGGAGATCCACCATTTGCTCAGGTGGCGGGTGTTACGGTGCACCACTTTACAGGACCTCATCCCTCAGGTCTGGTCGGAACACATATTCGTCATATCAGACCCCTGAAACCCGCAGAAATCGCCTGGACATTGCGCGCCGTACATGTTGCCGATATCGGTTCGTTTATCCGGACAGGCAAATATCCCGTTCACCGGACCGTAGCCATTTCCGGAACAGGCGTGGCGGAAACAGGATATGTGCACACCAGATTGGGCGTTCCCGTCAGTGCGCTTATTGAACACAGAGTGAAAGATGAATGGGTACGGTATATTTCCGGAACGGTTCTGACCGGCTCTCAAGTAGAGAAAACCGGATATCTGGGCTTTTATGATAATACCCTGACGGTTATTCCGGAGTCGGAGAAGAGGGATTTCATGGGCTGGGCAATGCCGGGATGGCGCAAATACAGCTTGCTAAAAGCATATGCATCCTGCGTGAATCCCTCGAAAACATATCATCTGGATACCCGCATTAATGGCGGTGTCCGGGCAATCGTCAATATTGGGGCATGGGAGCGTGTTTTTGCACTGGATGTCCATATTTCTTATTTGATTCGAGCGATCCTTGCGGAAGATCTGGAAGAAGCGTGTGATCTCGGGTTGCTCGAAGTGACGGAAGAGGATGTGGCACTCTGTACCTTTGCATGCCCGTCAAAAATGGAATTGGGTGAGATTATACGTAAAGGATTGGATCTTTACGAAAAGGAAAACCTATGAAAAATTCATCCAAGAAACCGCTGGGAGAGCGCATTCAGGCGTTATATCATAAAGGCGGCCCGTTCCATAAATACTGGCCGCTGTTTGAAGCCTTTGAAACTTTTTTATTCAGCGTCGGAACCCGGACAAAAAAAGCTCCGCATATCCGTGATGCCATCGATCTGAAACGTGTCATGACGCTGGTTATCTATGCGCTTATACCTCCAATGTGTCTGGGAATTTACAATATCGGGTACCAGACGATCAACGCTCATGGCATGGCATTTTCGTTTTGGCTGGCGATATGGATCGGATTGAAGATTTTCATTCCGTTACTGGTGATATCCTATGGCGTCGGAATGTTCTGGGAGATTGTGTTTTCGATCATTCGAAAAGAGGAGGTTAGCGAGGGATATCTGGTCACGGGATTATTGATTCCGTTGATTGTTCCCCCCACTATTCCCTGGTGGCAACTGGCTGTTGCCATTACCTTCGCAGTGATTTTAGGCAAGGAGGTATTTGGCGGCACCGGCATGAATATCGTGAATGTGGCGCTTCTGACGCGAGCCTATCTGTTTTTTGCTCATCCCGCCTGGATATCCGGCGATAATGTATGGATATATCTGGAAAAAGGACAGCATGTTCCGGACGCGTTTACCGCGGCAACGCCGCTTTCGATGGGCGCAGCGGCGACGGGGGATGCCATGCCGGTGATCACGGCAAAATACAGTCTGATGGACATGTTTGTCGGTCTCATTCCTGGAAGTATCGGCGAAACGTCGAAAATCGCCATTTTGATTGGAGCTGCCCTGATGGTGTTCGCGGGAGTGGCCAGTTTACGCGTTATCCTGGGCTGTATCGCAGGTCTTATGGCTACAACGGGTTTAATGACGGTGCTGCATCCCAATCCGACAGGTATGTTCAGTCTGTCTCCTGTCGACCATCTCCTGATGGGCGGTTTTCTTTTTGGTGTGGTGTATATGGCGACGGATCCCGTATCGAGTCCAGAGACATTTACCGGAAAGTGGGTCTACGGATTCCTGATCGGAATGATGACGGCATTTATTCGAGTGGTCAATCCGGCATATCCGGAGGGCACCATGCTGGCCATCCTTCTTTTGAATGTTTTTGCGCCCCTTATTGATTATACCGTTGTCCGGTGGAATGTACGGGCCAGGAGGTACCGCCATGCACAGTAACCGCTACACCATCACATTTGCCCTGGTCATATGCGTATCCTGTGGCGTGCTTCTTGCCGTAGTCGCCGAAACGTTACGACCGGCAATAGAAAAAAATGAAAAATTCGATATTCGACGAAATATACTGAAAGCTACCGGTATTCTCGAAGACCATCCCCAGGCAACCCCGGAAACGATGACCCAACTCTATGAAAAACATATTCGCGAAATCGTTATAAACCTCGACGGTAACCAGGTGCCCGGTAAAACACCTTCCGAAACGGATTTCAAGAAAGAGAAGGAGCTGCTTCCCGTATATTTAAGGATGGATGGAGATACGGTTAAAGCCTATTGTTTTCCGGTATCGGGTAAAGGTCTCTGGTCACAGATTGAAGGTTATCTCGCACTGGGAAATGATGCTGATCACATCAAGGGAATTACGTTTTATAAACACGGAGAAACACCAGGCCTGGGAGGCGAGATCAGTACGGAGGAATATACCGACCAATTCAAAGGTAAAACCATTTTCGATGATTCGGGAAACATGGTTTCCATTACCATTGCAAAAGGCAAGATACCTGAAAGCATGCCGGAAGATCACAAGAAGCATATGGTGGACGGAATCAGCGGCGCAACTCTGACCGGCAAGGGAATCAATGTCTTTCTGGCGGAAGATCTGAAGAAATATGAACCCTATTTACGGCAGATACGGAAACAGGGTTAATGACAGGAGGAGAAAAAAACAGTGGGACTGATATCTAAAAAGAACAAACGAGCCCTGGTGGATCCGATGTGGGATAATAATCCCATATCGCTTCAAGTTCTGGGAATCTGCTCCGCGCTGGCCGTCACCGTGAAACTCGATACTGCCTTTGTCATGTCTCTGGCCGTCATTTTCGTGCTGACTATGTCAAATGTCGCTGTCTCCATACTGAGAAATTTCATTCCGGCGAAAATTCGCATCCTGATTATGCTATCGGTTATAGCAACACTTGTTATCCTTGCCGACCTTATATTGAAGGCACTTGTCTATGACATATCCAAACAGCTCAGCGTCTTTGTGGGATTGATTATCACAAACTGTATCATACTCGGACGGGCGGAGGCGTTTGCCAGCGCCAATCCGGTTTGGCCGTCGTTCTGGGATGGTCTTGGCAATGCACTGGGATATGCATGGATATTGATCGCCGTGGCGTTTTTCAGGGAACTTCTGGGCAGCGGGAAACTATTCGGTTTCAGTGTGATACCGGAATCGTTCTACAGAGCAGGATATGACAATATCGGGCTGATGGTACTAGCTCCCGGCGCTTTCCTGCTCCTGGGAATCATTATCTGGGTCCAGCGAGCCATTTCCCACAAGGTGGAGGAATAAACCATGGATCTTTTGAGTTTGGCGGTTAAATCCATCTTCGTGGAAAACATCCTGCTGGCTTATTTCCTGGGGATGTGTTCCTATCTTGCGGTTTCCAAACGAGTTGATACGGCGTACGGTTTGGGTATCGCTGTTGTCTTCGTAATGACCATCACCGTCCCGGCCAACTGGTTCATTTACAATTTTCTGCTCAAAGAAGGCGCTCTCACATGGATTTCGGACAGGTTTGCCGACATCGATCTGAGTTTTTTGGGATTCATTGCATATATCGCCACGATCGCTGCCATGGTTCAGATTGTTGAAATGGCCATCGACAAATTCAGCCGGAAACTTTATACGGCACTGGGTATTTTTCTTCCTTTGATTGCGGTCAATTGTGCGATTCTGGGGGCTTCTCTGTTCATGGTTGAAAGACATTATAACCTGGCAGAATCCGTAGTGTTCGGATTTTCCAGCGGCATCGGCTGGATGCTGGCCATCGTTGCCATGGCGGCGATCCGGCAGAAAATCCGGTATTCTAATGTTCCCGGCCCACTCAGGGGCCTCGGTATCACCATGATCCTTACCGGATTGATCGCCATCGCGTTCATGTGTTTTTCAGGGATTGAGCTTTAGCATGGATGGATTATTACTTTGGAGTGAAAGGATCAGGCAGTGGATATTGTCATAATCGTTGGATTGAGCATTGCATTATTCAC
>JAFGJC010000110.1 GCA_016929305.1 candidate division CSSED10-310 bacterium
AATGAATGACCGATACGTTTTTCCTGACGAGCGGTTTCCAAGGGAACAGCGGCATTTTCACGAACTGCAAGTAAAAATTGCCATTTTTTTGCCAGTTCATGATCTGTCCAGCGATCAGGATATTTGTCAAATTCGGATAAATGGATACTCTGATTCGTATTGGGCATGCAACTCCACACTTCTTCCATGGTAAAAGATAAGATAGGAGAAAGCAGCTTCACAAGACCTTTAAGGATATGGTAGGTCGCTGTTTGTCCTGAACGCCGGCTATTGTCATCGGGATGGGACACATAAAATCGATCTTTAGATACATCAAGAAACAACGATGACAGTTCAACAATACAAAATTGATGCAGAAATTTAACAACCTGGTGAAATGAGAACTGATGATATGCCTTGCGAATCCTGGCGGCGACATCGGACCAGCAATGAAGCATATATCGATCAAATTCTTCCATTTGATCATAATCGACGGCGTGATGATCAGGATTGAAATCATCCAGATTTCCAAGCATAAACCGGCATGTATTTCGAATTCTTCGGTAGGTCTCAACGAGCCGATCGAGGATTTCACCTGAGATACGAATATCTTCGGTATAATCTTCCGAGGCGACCCACAAGCGAAGAATATCCGCGCCATACTTCTGTACGACTTCTTCAGGAGCGATTACGTTTCCCAGCGATTTTGACATTTTCTTACCGTCGCCATCAACAACGAATCCATGTGTTAGAACGGTTTTATAGGGTGGCTGGCTATAATTTGCGACAGCGATCAGAAGTGATGACTGGAACCAACCTCTGTGTTGATCGCTGCCTTCAAGATAAAGGTCCGAAGGCCAGCGAAGTGAATTTTCGGAGGTTAGGACAGCACGATGACTGATTCCGGATTCAAACCATACGTCGATAATATCGGTTTCTCGTTTGAAGGTATTTGATCCACAAGCATCGCAAACTGTATTGGGTGGCAGAAAACGATCATCGGCACCCGTCAGCCAGATATCAGCACCATCAAGCATTACTGCATCGATTGTGTTCTGGCTGACAACCTTGTTTTTCAATACTGCGCCACATTTTTTGCAGGTAAAAATCGTCAATGGAACTCCCCATGTGCGTTGCCGCGAAATGCACCAATCCGGCCTGTTTTCCACCATACCTTTTATACGTTCCTTGCCCCACCAAGGAATCCAGGCAACTTGCTCAATTGCCTTACCGGCTTCTTGCCGTAACGATCGATGATCAAGTGAAATGAACCATTGCCGAGTTGCTCTGAAAACCACTGGTTTTTTACAGCGCCAGCAATGCGGATAGCTGTGGGTGATCGTTTCTTTCGCTAGGAGCGTTTCATTTTTTTGAATGTGATCATTAATCGCTGAATTGGCATCGAAAACATTCATCCCGCCAAATATAGGCAGATCCTTTTCAAACTTACCTTCATCATCGACAGGATTATAAATGTCCAAACCATATTTTATGCCTGTTTCATAGTCCTCTTGTCCATGCCCAGGAGCGGTATGAACGCAGCCAGTACCGGTTTCATAAGTAACATATTCCGCAAGAACACACTTAGAAACACGATCATAGAAAGGATGCCGGCATTCCAATCCTTCCATCACATCGCCTTTGAAACGGACGATAATTCGAGGAAAACTGAAATGGCATTTATCAGCAGTTTCCCTCAATAACGATTCAGCAACGATATATATATTTTCATTTTCCTCAAACGCCACATAATCCAGAGTAGGATGAAATGCAATGGCTAAATTTGCCGGTAAGGTCCACGGAGTGGTCGTCCAAATAATAACATTAATGTTGTTTTTACCTGACAATTCTGGAATTTTGTGATGCAAATCAGAAAGCATGGGAAATTTCACCCAAATTGAATCTGACGAATGATCCATGTATTCAACTTCAGCTTCAGCCAGAGCTGTTTTACAGGAAATACACCAATGAACAGGTTTTTGACCGGCATAAATTCGGCCATCCAGTAGCATTTTTTGGAATTCTTGAACGATTGTCGCTTCATACTTACGGGACATTGTCAAGTAGGGTCTTTCCCATTCTCCAAGACCTCCAAGCCGTTTAAACTCCTCCCGCATAATGGCAACAAATCGTTCTGCATACGCTGCACATTCAGCCCGGATTTCGATATTTGTCATGGATCTGGCGCTTTCACCAAGTTCTTTCATGACATTATGTTCAATCGGTAAACCATGACAGTCCCATCCTGGAAGATAGGGAACAAAATAACCTTCCATCGTTTTATATTTTACCACAATGTCCTTAAGGACTTTATTAAGTGCTGTTCCCATATGGATATGGCCATTAGCATACGGAGGCCCATCATGCAGAACATAAAGGGGTTTATTTCTCCTGGCATCACAAATCTGCCCGTAAAGGTCATCGGCGTACCATCGATCTAGAATTTTCGGTTCGTTTTTAGCCAGGTTAGCCCGCATAGGAAACGTCGTCTTGGGCAAATTCAATGTTTCTTTGTAATCCATTTTACACTCTCCAATTTCCGCTGCGTTACAGGCATTAACACCAAAATCGCAGTTTCAGCAATTTAGCAGCTAGAATAATTCAACGTCAAGAATTTTCATTTTTATTCCCTTCACTGATGCATATGTTGGGAAATATTGATTTGGTTTCTGCTCACCCGACCGGATATCAGTCGGATGTAATTATTTTTTCGAGAATACTGCGCATGTCGTTTATGTCAAACGGTTTTGACAGATAAGCTTTAAATCCATACTCCTGGTAATTCGACAAAATAGGATCATTGGAATACCCACTTGATACCAGCGCCGTTACTTTTGGGTCGATTTTCAATAAATGTTTCATGGCTTCCGCTCCGCCCATTCCACCCGGTATGGTCAAATCAATAATGACACAATCATAAGGTGTCTTCATTTTCATTTTTTGCTTATATTTTTCAATTGCTTGCAAGCCGTCAGCAGCAATATCCACCTGAAAACCCAATTCATTCAGCATGGATGATGCAACTTGCTGAACCATCACATCGTCATCCATAACTAAAACTCTTCCGTGACCCTTAAAAAATGATCTGTCCTCCGATTCATCCCGATCAATCGGTTTGGAGGATGCCGGCAAATAAAAACGACATCGCGTACCCTTACCCTCCTCCGATTCAATATTAATATAGCCGTCATGACGTCTGATGATTGAATATGAAATAGACAGTCCGAGGCCATTTCCTTTTGTTTTTGTTGTGAAATAGGGATCAAATACTCGTTTTAAATTTTCTTTCGAGATTCCTATGCCGTAGTCCTGCACTATCACTTCTATATACTTCCCCGGGGTCAGAGGAATTCCTGAATTCTGATTAATCTGTTTGTTTTTGATTTTCAAATGAATGTTGCCACCTTCAGGCATTGATTGAACTGCATTCAGAACCAGATTATTAATGACCTGTGTTATTTGAATTGGATCAATTTCAACGGGCCACAAATTCTTGCCGATTTGATGCTGACACTTGATATTGGATCCCTGCAGCGCAAATCGGACCGTATCACGGATTACGCTTTCTGGTGATACGACCTTTTTAACAGGTGTGCCTCCCTTGGAAAATGTCAGTAACTGATGCGTCAGTCCTTTCGCTCGCATCGATGCCTCCTCGGCACGATCAAGGATTTTGTACACTTTTTCATCCATCTTGATATAGTGTTTTGCTATGGAAATATTTCCAAGAATAGCGGTCAGGATATTATTAAAATCGTGTGCAATCCCACCAGCCAGCATGGCAATCGAATCGAGTTTATGAGCATTCAGTATGTCCTCCTCCATTCTGCGCTTCACCGTGATATCCTTGATGAAAACAAGCTCGGAAAGGACACCGTCAAGATTGATCCTGCCGATATTCATTTCCGTAATGATTTTTTCGCTATCTTTACGGATCATTTGAATTTCAAAACCTGTTTTATGATTATTGATATCATCCAAATGCAATAATCCAGATCGAAATCTCTCAATGTTTTCTGGATGGATCAGGTCACAAAAAGATTTGCCTCGCAAGGCGTTATGGCGGTATCCCGTAATAGCACAGAATGTATTATTAACAAATACGATCTGGAAGTTTTGAAGAATACAGATGCCTTCTGAAGAATTTTCGACAACAGTGCGGTATTTCTGCTCGCTTTCCTGAATCGCCACCTCCATTTTCTTGCGTTCACTGATATCAACATTGACTTCAGCCAGGAGCCACTCACCGTCCTCATTCTGAAAAGGTATCGTCGTAACCTGAATGGGCCTGTTGTTTTCAAGAGGAAGAACATGTTCCCTTACGATGACTTTC
>JAFGJC010000111.1 GCA_016929305.1 candidate division CSSED10-310 bacterium
CGATGTAAGAAATTCGTTCAGGAGCTGTTTTTAGACGCTCCTCAACTTTTAAATACAGATGATCTCACTCAGGGTATTGATCTCGACAATGTTGAAGATATACGAACCACATTTCCTTCCACTTCCGAACCAATGACGCCCACACCTTCACCCTCGCCACTTGCTCTGGATGCCGTTGGAGAAGCACACAATCTGCCCATCGCAGAATTGGGTTCTCAGGCGGATGAACAGGTTACGGTTTGGGAAAGAGTCGTTATTGCGGGAAGAAAACATGTCAGAATTTTAAAAGCTGTTTTTACGATTATACCGTTGTGTTTGCTTGCGTGGGGTATTTTTGATGTATTATTTCAGGTGACCCGCTTTGGTCAGCAAGTTTACGATATCATCAATCCTCCTTCACTAATTATGAACACATATCCAGAAAACGCGATTGTAAGTATTGACGGTGTTGCGCTGAAGAAGCACACCCCAGTTTCAGTTCCAAAATTATCTGCCGGATTGCATGAGGTTGTCTGTGCACTTGAAGGATTTGAAAATATCAATGAAGTGATTGACATTCCAAGTGGTAGAATACGCAAAAAACCGATCGAATATATCAAGCCATTTTCACGTCGTGTACAAATTGAATCCAATCCAGCAGGAGCGTCAATATTAATAAATGATCTGTTATTACCAGAGAAAACTCCTTATATGGTTGTGAAGTCGGTAGATGCGCCTTTAAGACTGGCTTTAAGTTATGATGGATTTACTACGATTGAAGACTTCGAAATAGATTTGCAAAGTGGGAATAGCAAATTAAAGGATCGGCGTGTCTGGAACCTGAGTTCAAAACCGGATTCAACTGGAGTTCTGTCCTTTATTGTTACTGGTCATTTTTTTAAGAATGTACAATTTAACAGTAATCCTCCGGGTGCTTTCATTCATATCGACGGGGAGGATAAATCCGCAGGCAAGTCTCCGAAAACCATAACATTAACCGCCGGAGATCATAAAATTACAATGAAGCCGCCAAAAGAGTATCCAAATTTCAATGCTGTCGACTTCAATCTCACAATTGACCGGCGAACACCGTTGCGAATAGATCGCCAGCTCAGGAAAAGTATTGTTATCCGCGCCGAGGATTTCAACGGCAATGAAATTCCCGCAAATCTTGTATTCTTAAATCCTGGTCCTTCTGGACGACAGTATGAACCCATAAATAAATCTACTCCATACCGCAGCACGCTTGGTTGTTTTGATTCACAATTATTATTGCGCCATCCTGATTTTCGAGATACTTCTGCGGTACTCGGAATGAATGATAATGCGCTCACTGTTAAAATGCAAAAAAAGAAGAACTGGGCCGCGCCTGACAGTAAACCGAATGATGAGAGTAAATCTGAAGTAAAAGTCTCTCCTTCTACAGATCACGTAGAAACGGTTTTTCAAACGAAAGAAGAAACTTCCGTAATGGAAACATCAAAAGTACCGGAGACTCCGGCTCAAATCACTATGAACCAGGGCGATGCCAACATCACGGAACAAAAAGATGAAAAATTAAAACAGGCTATATTGGGTTCGGAGGAGTCTGTACAGGTTGAAATTGCAGTCATGGATGATGAAAACTGGAATAATCTTGAGGGTGTAAAAATTTCTGTTAGAGAGGCTCATTCAGAAGATCCATATATTAGCATCGGTTTAACAGATCAGACCGGTGTTAAAAAAACTAAAATTCGTCCGGGTACATATGACTTTTTATTTCAAATGGCCGGTTATAATGATAATGTGATACGCAATCACAAGGTATCCGAGGAGTTGGGTTCTGGAATCGTCTGTAATTTGACTAGGAATTGATCACAAAATCTCGAATATGAATTAGACAGGATAATGCTATGGTTAAATTAAAGTTTGTCAAGTATCACATTCTTTTGATGTACGTATTTTTCGTTGCAAGCGGCTCTGCAGACAGTTACAGTTTGTATCCAAACCCGGAGGCCAGATATGTCGGCATGGGATCCGCTTATGTGGCTTCAGTTCAAGGGCCTGTCGCTCTTTTATGCAATCCCGCCGGATTAATGGACAATAGCAATTATTCATTCGCATTAAATATAGGCAATGGTTCAGGTTATAACGAACAGTTCATTGCAGGACGTTTTCTCATCGGCTCCAATGTATCAATCGGTCTGGGTGTACATCGACTTGCATTGGAGTCAGAAATAGGAGATTCTATTGGTTTCATTACAGGAGTTGCTTCTGAACTGATAGAAGAGGAGTTGTCAATTGGGGGTACGATTCAGGGATTTGTAAATTCGCAGTCAGTGAACGGAATGCGTATCTCAATTGGGATGCAATATACTCCCCATAAGATCATTTCGATTGGAACATCTGTTTCAAGCCGTGGAGCGTTCAAGAATGATTCAGAAGCGAAGATTAGAATTCCATTCCATGCAAGAACAGGAATCCAGGTTCGACCTTTTTCAAGTTTAGCCATAAATGCGGATGCTGAATTGGCAAGAAAAAATAAAAAACGCGAGCTTGGGGAATTGGCCCGGATCAATTATGGATTTGAATGGAAACTGCCCCTTCAAATGGTATCTAATGATCTATCAAATAAATTCAGTCTTTTTTTGAGAGGGGGAACAAGGTCCGGAGTAGTTGAATCCGATGAGGGCGGGGTCCTTTACACATGGAAGCGTC
>JAFGJC010000112.1 GCA_016929305.1 candidate division CSSED10-310 bacterium
GCAACACTACGACAAAAAAGTATTTATGTAATTCCTCTGTCTGATCGATGATGAAATGATACTTCTGATCCGACTGAGATTTTTAAATGAACAGATTCATAAATAATTGACTCAAGTGATTCGAAGTAAAGCAAGACAATCTATGGTTCCGGGATTTCCGTTTATGTTAAGATTATCGTATGGGAGATTTTTCGAGAACGTCGAGATTAAGCCGGTATACAGCTCCCCCAAATTATTCATTGCTATTTTGCATAGGAAGGGTTGATCTATGAAAATCTCAGCAATCGGTGCTATGTGTATGATATGTGTGATGGGAATTATCAACGGCGTACAAGCTGCGGAAAAACTGGAGATTACGGAAAAACCTGAGATTGTAAAAGCACCTCAAGTTCCAAAAGTCGATGAACAAGAAGTACTGGTGGCGGATGTTCTGGCAAAGAATATCTGTCTGAGTTGCCGGTTGGAGAAAAAAGGAGCCCACGTGGAAGAATATCAGAATGCCCTGCTAATTCTTAAAGCAACAGGCAAGGATAAAAAAGATCATGACGAGTTAAACGGTGCTATTTTTCATTATCTGGTAACGAACAAAAGTGCTGATCTGATTCATAAACATAAAAACGAGATTTTTCACTCAACTGTGAAACTGTATCTGGATGAATCTGTAGCTGAGGTTCTTGATTTTTCGATAAAGCAGCAGAAAACCGATTCAGTGAAAACCAAGCCATCAAAGAAATCGCTTAAGTAAATTGCTTGATTTGTGAGGGAAACGGCAATGAAATGTCAAGGAATCCTGCTTCTGATTATAGGATTTTTGCTTATATATCCGATGGTCACATCAGCGATAAATCCATATGCGTGTGTTCATGATGAAATCGAGATAATGTTCGCTGAAGAGTATCCGGTTCGAATGGATCGGGAAGGACTCCATGGGATGAATTCGGCTGCTGCCGAACTGCTTTTAGATGTTCTTGCAGTATTGAATGCCAAAGGATCTTATCGAATAGAGAGAATATGCGATGTTCCGGAGAATGTATTTGACTGGTTGGAGGTTCAAGGTGAACGTCGTACGGGGAAAAATTTATATAATCTGAACAATATTTATAAGGTTTTCATGGGAAGTGAAATCATTGATATTTGGCATCTTTGTAGAGAATTGTCAGAGATTCCGGGGGTATTGAGTGCAAATCCTGTCCCTTTACCGATGCCACTCCCGACGCCTGACTGGGAAGATGATCAGGGATATTTAGACCCGGCAACTGACACACCGACAGGTATTGATGCAGAATATGCATGGACATATTCGGGTGGAGCTGGTGAACATGTTGTTGTATGCGATTTGGAATACAATTGGAATTTCGAACACCATGATGTCAGCAAGCTTTCCGGTTCGCTTTTAAATCCCGAATGGACGCTTTATAGCACTGATGATCATGGTACTGCTGTTGCCGGAGAGATTGTTGGCGACGCCAATGGCTGGGGAGTTACTGGCGCTTGTTACCAGTCTGATTTCAGAACATGCACAACTGTCCAAGGCACGCAATCATGGAATGTTTCCGGCGCTTTAGGGATAGCGATTGCCAATCTTGAACCTGGGGATGTTATACTGTTGGAACAACAGTGGGATTATGCAAACAATGGTTCCTATGTACCTATTGAATGGTGGATGACAACAACGCCGGACGCACAGACAAATAACAGCGTTTATGTTGCCATCCAAACAGCCGTTGCCAACGGAATCCATGTTGTAGAAGCCGCCGGAAATGGTTCGGTGAATCTTGACAGCCTGGATTGGTATGGAGATTCGGGGGCTATTATTGTGGGAGCTGGTGGTGCATATTCCGGCGGGACCTGGCCGCAGGGTGACATGCAAAGACTATCCTTTTCCAGTTATGGTCAGAGAGTTAATCTGCAGGGGTGGGGTGAAAATGTCTATACGGCGGGATATGGAGATCTCTATAACGTGGGAGGTTCTGATTATTTTTTCACGTCGTCTTTTTCAGGAACATCGAGTGCTTCACCCATTGTGGCGGCTGCTGTCGCATGTTTTGAAAGCAGGTGGCAGGAGATGCTGCAATCACCCTGCCCACCACCCCAATTACGTTCCATTCTTGTTGATACTGGCACCGTTCAGGTTCGGCCACCGGACGGGAACATCGGTCCTCGCCCTAATTTGCGGTCGGCATTTCATGAAATTACGCAATCAACACCAACACCTATCCATACACCCGCATCGACAGCAACTGCCAATACGCCAACACCAACATCCATCATGCAAACACCCACGCCAGTTTGCTCACCGTTCGGCTGTAAGATACTTATGCCGGCACACTTTTTTTCTCCCGGTGACCTTTGTACTTGTGATCTATTGATATGTAACCCAAATATTCAGATTTATGAAGACACTCCCGTTTTCGTCATTCTGGATATCTCCGGACTGTATTTTTTCGCTCCGAGCTACTCGGATTTTGACTATTTCATTATGGATATTATGACGGGCCAGACCATAGTTAAAATTTTACCGGTTTTCTCATGGCCTGAGAATTCCGGATCTTTGGATGAAGCTGTCTGGTATGCTGCAATGACGGATCGAGATATGTCTTATTTGCTTGGAGATATGGGAAGTTACACGTTTGGCTGGGGACCTGGCATATAATCTAAAGACACTATACTGAAACTTTCCTTAGGGAGGATTTAACATGGCTGTTGAAAACAAAGTCGCCCGATTAAAAAAACGTTCCGGTGCTTTAGTGCCTTTTGATCGTGAACGCATTGTCAAGGCAATTCTCCGTGCTGCCAAATCAATCGGAGGTTTTGATCAGGATATCATACCCGATACTATTTACATGAATTTTAAAAACAAGAGTGATGAGGAAATCGCCGATTTGCTTACGGATGATGTGATCATGTGTTTGAATGCTACAAAATCCCATCAAAATCACGATGGGGCTCCTGATGTGGAAGCAGTTCAAGATCAAGTCATACATGTGTTGCGTAGCCGCGGATTCGTTGATACTGCGGATGTATACGAGGTTTATCGCTGGGGGAAATCGAAAGTACGGGAAGGGGATATCGCGAGAGATCAGTTTGCCGGAAATGGTTTTCCTGTGCAAAAAATGAAAAGTATTGAGAAATGGAATGTCAATCACTCCTGTGAAACAATACAGAAAATAAATGCCTGGGTTCTGAGTGGCAGATTCAAGGAACTTATCGATGCATCCATTGAACAATATGAATCTCAGTTGAAGAAAATCGTGAAGATGTTTGTTGACAGGGGAACCGTTCGAATCTTATTAGTTACAGGACCTTCATCATCAGGGAAAACAACAACCACCACAAAACTGGCGGAACGATTGTCTAAGTATGATTTAAAATTCAAGGCACTGAATCTTGATGATTACTTTTGGGGACTTTCTGAGTATCCTCGAGATGCATTTGGTGATTGGGATTTTGAAACGCCACAGGCATTGAATCTGGATCTGATAAATGAACATTTGCAGCTTCTGCTGGAGGGGAAGACAATACGGAAACCGATTTACGACTTCAAATTAGGTAAATGTATCCCTGAAGCAGAGGAACTGCATATCGATCCAGATGAGATTCTACTTCTTGACAGTCTGCATGGTCTCTATCCTCCAATGACATCACGTGTCCCAGAAGAACTTAAATTTAAACTGTACATTGAAGCTTTTAGTATGGTTAAATTGGGTGATGGTTCGGAAGGTATCTATACAAAAGGAACAGATATAAGGCTTCTAAGACGAATACTACGCGATAGAGATCATCGTAATCACACTCCCCAAATGACTTTGGGACACTGGCACTTTGTACGAAAAGGCGAACTCAGGGATATGATACCTTATGTCAAAACAGTCGATGCCATTGTGGATGGGGGATTGGCTTTTGAGTTGCCAGTTTTAAAACATGTCATTAAAAATGATTTTCCGGATCCCAAATGGTTTCTCAATCAGAGTAGATTGGATGCGTACATTCGAGGAGAACGCGTCAGACGTATCCTGGAATCTTTAGTGCCATTCACGGACCTGTCCAAAGAAATCATTCCACAAACTTGTCATCTCAGAGAATTCATTGGAGGCAGCATTTATAAGGTTTAGCGGAGTTAAACCCTGCAGATATTATTTGATGCCATGCTCCTTTTTATATGCCAGCCAGTTTTTTTTGAGATTGAGGAATTTTTCAAAATTTTCCTGAAGGATAAATGGATTAGTACGTTTTTCAGCGCTTACCGTTGAAAATGGCGCGGTCCCATAGTCATGTCCCGGGTATATTTCAGTGTTTTCTGGAAGTGCAAGAATTTTATTATGAATCGATTCATATTCTTGCCTGGCATCCTGATTTCCAGCGGTACCTCCAACCTTCCCCACAAACAGTGTGTCCCCCGTAAAGAGTTTATTCCCGGCAAGAATACAAATTGAATCTGGAGTGTGTCCGGGAGTGTGAATAAAAGTCAATTGAGTATGCCCGAGGTCAAGATTTGTATTGTCGACCACAGAAATATCATACTGGCTGCCATATCCTACGGTTGTTGCATTCGTTATACGCTTTAATTCACCAAGCGCTGCAGTATGATCGAAATGATTGTGGGTGCAGATGATGAATTTTACATTAAGATTATTGTTTCGAGCTTCACCATGGAGTTTTTGTGGATGGTAACCCGGATCGATAACAGCACATAGGCGGCTGGATTCATCACCGATGATATAACTGAAATTTCTGTCACCACCGCTTTTGATTTGCAGCATTATCATTGGGTGTTCCTTCTAGCGAATACTTTCATAGAGTTTCTCATATAATGGAACCACTTTTGAAACCTCAAAATATTCTTGAGCATATTTTGATGCCAGCTTACTCATCAACTGCCATTTCTGCGGATCAGTCAGCAGATTGATGATCCGGTCGGAGGTCGCATTAAGATCTGAAATATCCAGAAGTAATCCCGTTTCATTATCGTTCACGACTTCTGGTAATCCTCCGGCGTTTGTAACGGCGACCGGTGTGCCACAGGCCATTGCTTCTAAGGCGGATAATCCGAAAGACTCATAATCACTCAACAACAAAAATAAGTGACTGTTTCGATAATAGGTCTCGATATTGGGCTGCGAACCGGCAAACGTGATTTTATTACATAATTCCAGCTCAGAGCACAGTTCCTGAGCAATTCCGAGATCAGGTCCTTTACCGACTAAAACCAACCTGGCCGGCAACTTCTTTTGGATTTTATAAAACAC
>JAFGJC010000113.1 GCA_016929305.1 candidate division CSSED10-310 bacterium
GATCAGAATGGAAACCGTATTAATTTAAAGACATTAGGGTTTTTGGGATTCATTCAGCAAGTTGTTTTTAAAGGGGCAATCACTCGATCGAAGACCCCCAGTGTTTTGGCAATGGTGAGACCATAGTTTGTTATCGGAATTCCCCGCCGTTGACACTCGTTGATTCGGCGAATCATTTCCATTCTGTTTAGCATGCAGGATCCGCAGTGAACGACAAGTCTGTAAGATGAAAGATCCTCTGGAAAATCATGACCGGAATAGACTTCAAATGACAGATCCTTTCCGGTATAACGGGTAAGCCATCTGGGTATTTTTACCCTTCCAATGTCATCAGCTTGAACATGATGGGAACAGGCTTCTGCAATCAGGATACGATCGTTGTCGTTTAGATTATCGATAGCTTGAGCACCTTGAATAAGGTGATGGATGTCACCTTTCATCCTGGCAAACAGAATGGAAAATGTTGTCAGAGGAATGTTTTCATTGATATCACCGGCGACTTTCAGGATAACCTGAGAGTCTGCTATTACCAGAGCCGGCGGCACAGCCAAGTTTTCAAGAATACCGGCTAATTCCCGCTCCTTAACGACAATGGCACATGCATCACAGTCTAGGATTTCACGGATGACCTGAACCTGAGGGAGAATGAGTCTACCCTTGGGAGCGCCAAGATCAATGGGTACAACAAGCACAACAGTGTTCCCCTCCGTTATCAAATCACTGACAATTTGAGGTTCTTTTTTCATTTCCGGAGGAGCGAGGTCGATGAGTTTTGATTTTAGGAGTGTAATATTTTCACCGGTTTTAGCAGAAGTAGATATAAATGGAATTCCCTGATGAGAGCAGAAATCAATATCCGCTTTACTCGGTGATGCCAGATCGCTTTTATTGAAGACAACAATTACAGGAATTGTCATCGCGTGAACGTCAGTCAGAATTGCTTTATCTGCATTTGTTATTCCGTTTTCACCGATAACCAGAATCGCCAGATCCGTTCTGAACAGAATTTTACGAGTGGATTGTATTCTAAGGGATCCCAATTCACCTTGATCATCAAGACCTGCCGTATCAAAGAATGTCACGGGTCCCAGCGGCAGCAATTCATAATGCTTTCCAACCGGATCGGTCGTTGTTCCCGGTTGCTCAGAAACGATGGCTATTTTTTGCTTGGTTATCGCATTAATCAGGGAGGATTTTCCGGAATTCCGTCTTCCGATCAATGCGATGACAAGCCTTATTCCTCTAGGGGCTTGTTTCACTGTTTTTCGCTCTCCAATCCGGGATTTTTATTCCAATCAGAACCCAATTTTTGCATATATTTCGGTGAAAGTATGGTTTCTATTGTTTCCTGGTCCAAATATCCATTTTCTCGAATAATTTCTCGAATGCTTTTCTCTGTAGACAAAGACAAATTAACAATAGTTTCCACAGTTTTGTATCCCAGAACAGGAACCAGCACTGTAACCAGCATTCGACTTTCTTTGACCAGATATTCACATCTTTCTCGGTTAATTTCCAAATCACGGACACATAATTCTCTGAAGATTTTTGTGGTATTCAAAAGAAGGTGCAGCGACTCGAGAAGGCTGTGTGCGATCAACGGCATGAACTGGTTGAGCTCGAGTTGTCCGCTGCTGCAGGCTAAAGATAGTGCGTGATCGTTGGCAAAGACACGAAAAGCGCACTGGGATACCATTTCCGGAATTACCGGGTTGATTTTTCCCGGCATAATAGTTGATCCTGATTGAACGGCTGGAAGCGTTACTTCTGACAGACCTGTGTCAGGACCGGAACTCAACAGACGAAGATCCGAGGCTATTTTATGAAGATTGACGGCGTATGTTTTTAGCATTCCCGAAACTTCGGCAAAAGAATCTGTGTTCTGTGTGGCATCTATCAGGTTCTCCGCTCGGGATATTTTCAATCCGGTAATTCGCCGCAATTCGTCTGTAACTCGAAAAATATAGTTCCGTGGCGCACCAATACCGGTACCAACTGCGGTACCTCCTAGATTTATGACTTTAATCCGTTCCCTGCATTTAAAGATCCGCCATCGATCGCGAGAAATCGCCTCAGCATAAGCACCAAATGTCATTCCCGCTGTTATCGGAACAGCATCCTGAAGTTGCGTCCGAGCAGTTTTTAAAACATTTCCAAACATTGTTTCCTTTACCTGAAAGATTTCCTGAAGTGAAGCGATTTCAGGTTCTAACTCTGATAAATAATTCAGCGCAGCTATTTTTACAGCCGTTGGATATACATCATTCGTAGATTGATGCATATTGACATCATTCAAAGGATCAATGAAAGCATAGTCGCCTTTTTCCCTTCCGGATAACTCTATTGCTCGATTGGCAATGACTTCGTTGACGTTCATATTGGTTGATGTCCCAGCTCCTCCCTGAAAGGCATCGACCATTATTTGATCATGAAGAGAACCTTCAATGAGTTCATCACAGGCTGTGACTATAAATGGTGTTTTCTGGGATGATAAAAATCCCAAAGATGCATTTGTCAGGGCACAGGCTTTCTTGACGGATGCAAACGCACTTATAAATTTATCGAATAATTTATATCCCGAGACAGGAAAATTTCTTTGAGCTCGAACCGTGTGAATACCATAGTATGCGTCATCCGGAATTTCCAATTCTCCCAAACGATCCCTTTCGGTTCTCATATCATTCCCCCGTATTGATTATCTGATGTCGGGATCAGATATTGTTTTCTACTAAGAATCCGTGTTATCGGTTTCCCATTTATTGATAATGTTACTTTTTTGTTGAGTATTCCAGTTTTGAACACCTTTCCTGTATTCTTCCTGACCGGTTTTTTCGTATTCCATCTTCAGGACAGGGATACATTCATCGGCAAGCTGTTCGGCGGCGCTATTACTGCCGGAAACATTAAGCGTCAATGCTTTGTTTATCTTGATCAGAGCAAATTGGCCGGTGAGTTCTTTTCGATTTCCTAATGACAGTAAATTATGAAACAGATTTTCTGCTTTGGCATGAAATGTCAGAGCCTCCTGATATCTCCCCATCTTGCGGAGAATAGAAGCCATTAAATTATAGCTTTTTCCCAGGAAATCAGCGATTTCTTCTTTTTTCTCCACATAGTACAATCGCTCTCTCGATGCTATGGCACGCTGGCAATAATCATACGCATCGTCCACAATTTCGTTGTCAAGCAAGATGGATGATTTTTCGTGGTAGCCCCGCGCAATAAGATCGACGAGCATTGAAGTATGTTTTTCATTGAGAAGGGCTTGCCAGATGGATATGGCGGAATCAATGTATTTATAGGCTTGCTCAAATCGCTGGCATGCGTGATGTGACACTGCAGTGTTGTGGTTGAGCCGTGCAAAGTCGATAAAAAGATGTTTCTGTCCGTGCGCTTCAATTAGTCTATCCATAATATGTTTCGCTTTTTGAAAAAAGTATAACGCCTTGTTATCCTGACCGAGAGCTTGCAGTGCCAGTCCCTTGTTATTGTAACTTTTAAAAAGATAGTGAAGATTCTGTGAATGTCCTTCTAAAAACACAAGTTTTTCAAGAATTTTTATCGTTTTATCGTAAAACAACAGACTATTTGAAAGATTTCCCATGAAATGAAGGATCAGAGCATGATTCATGTATATCTGAGACAGTTCTGGAGAATATTTCCCTTGACCTTCATTAAAGACAAGCGTTTCTCCCAGGGAAATCGCCTGTTTACTTAATTCTAGAGCCTCCTTTCGTTTACCAAGATTGAGCAATGTGGATGATTTATGTAAATACAATCGTGCCAGACGGAATTGATAGGAGAAGTCTTTTATGCCATCAATGGATTCCAATACATGGATGGCTTTGTTGTAAACGGGAATACTGGCTTTCATATTACCCAGATAGGTGTAAGTAAAAGCCTTATTCTGAAGGATATCGCTTATGCCGGCAATCCATATCGCTTTGTTCTTATCGGACAAGTGTTTCTCAAGAAGATAAAGTCCCTCATCGAAAGTTGACAAGGCTTTTTCAAATTGTCCGAGTTGTAACATGCAAAGTGCTTTGTTTGAATAGCAGCGCGCGAGATGATTCCATCCTATTTTTTCAACATAAACATCCCGATATTTTTCTGCGAGATGTATATACTTATTATATGTTTCGATGGCTTTTTCAAAATCCCTTTGACGCTGGATATGAACGCCTTTGTTATCGTAGAGTCTGATAAGATTCACAAGGATTGAGAGATCACCGGAATTCAGCAACTGTTCAAGATTATCTGTTGCTTGATTAAAAGCTTCTAAAGCTCCAGGTGCATCTCCGGCAATGATGCACGCTTCCGCAAGACTGGTTTCCAGAGTTGCCGCATCCGAGAGATATTCATGGAATCCTTTTTCAATCAGTGTTTCGAACATAGCGGCAAGTTTCCGATAGGCGTCGATGTATACGATTGCAGAATTACTGGATTTTTTTAAGTTGGTTTCTAAATTGGGCACAGTAACATTTAATCCGGTTCTTTCAACGGCTTCACAAGCTTTTTTGATCCAAGGGATTGGATTTTCCATTTTCCTGGAGATATCGGAAACAAGATGTGTGTGAGATGTATACGTTGAAGGGGATCGATGGATCGGAGGTTTTTTTCTGGAATAAGGGTGCCCGGAAATCCTTGCATAAATATCCTTTAGCACATCAACAACATCGGCGAAATTTTTCCATCGTTCGGATAAATTCTCTTCGAAACACTGTGCAAGCAACTGTGACAGATCATCAGGAATACCGCGAATGTTTTTGTCCGATGAATCTTGCATGTAGGAATCCAGGACGGATCTGGCCAGCAAACCGATTCGCCATGTTAGTTTGCCGGTCAACATTTCCAGAAAGGTAACTCCCCAGCTCCAAATATCCGTTTGCGGATTTAGTTTTTCTCCTCTCGCCTGTTCGGGTGAGCAGTAAGGCAGTGTCATACCTGCAGACGTCACCAATAGATTTGAAGTGGAATCTTGAGAACTATGCCAGGTAACACTCGCTTCTCTGGCACGGGCAAGACCGAAATCGGTTATCTTGGCAATACCTTTTTTGGTTAATAGAACGTTTTGAGGTTTTACGTCTTGATGCACGACACCGGATCGATGTGCCGATTCCAATCCCCAAGCCATTTGAATCCCAACATCAATAACGGCTGGCAGGGAGTTTAATTTTCCTTTCTGTATCCATTCTGCCAAAGATCCGCCATTGACAAATTCACTGAAAATTACCAGCCGGTCTTCGATTGTCCGGAAAAATCGGCAGGCAACCATATGATTTGATTTAGGCAACTCAATCCACGTCAGAAGCTCCCTCAGAAAAGCTTCTCTGCTTTCCTCATCCTGAAATACAGACTCTAATAGTGTCTTTATTGCATAATAATGTGAGTGGGAATTAAGATTTTTGACGAGATAAACAATACCAAGACCACCTTTTCCAAGGATGCGTTGGATCTGGTAATCCTTAAGTAACACTTTTCCAGTGGTCCACCGCCCGGCATCAGCAAGAAAATGATCATTATTGCCATTATTATCAGCCGGATACGCATGCGTAGCAGTATTGATTTCAGAAACACTTTTCGACATGGAAGATTATGTCTCCCTCATCCTGTCACTGGTGTATTATGTCAAGTTTGCAAGTCTCTTGGCAACCTGCGGTGTCGTGTCTTATCATTTGTTCGAAAGGTTCTGGATCTCTTTAGAATTCATCTCAGCTGGCAATGTTTACAGGTTTTCTTTTAATATCTCAGAAATGGTCATAACAGCGTGTTCGATTTTATCGTTGTCCACCATGGTGAAGTTCAAGCGCATCGTTTCGCTTCCTTCACCTTTTACCGTAAAAAAGAACTTGCCAGGCACAAAAGCAACTTTTCGCTCCACACACTTCCAATAGATTTTTTCCATGTCCGAGTTTTCAGGTCCTTCCGCCCAGATGAACATGCCGCCTTCCGGTCTAGACCATTTGAAGTCCGATGGGAAATGACTCTCCATGGCTTTCAGCATGGCTTCCTGTTTGGGTTTGTATAACTGGATGATTTTTGGCAGATGTTCATAAAGATAGCCGCCAGCAATATATTCTGAAGCGATTGCTTGATTAAATGTACTGGTATGAAGATCAACGCCCTGTTTGGCCAGCACCAGCCATTTTCTGATGAGCTCCGGCGCGGCAATGAATCCTATTCGTAGCCCGGGCGCTAACACTTTTGATAACGTTCCTGTATAAACAACATGCTCAGGTGCAAAGCTTTTTAAAGGCGGAACAGGGATTCCGCGGAACCTCAACGCACTGTAAGGATCGTCTTCAATCGCCAATACATTGTATTTCTGTAGAATATCAGCGATTTTTTTTCTTCGATCCAGAGTGGTCGTCCTGCCGGATGGGTTCTGGAATGTCGGGACGAGATAAACAAATTTGACATTTTCTTTTGTAACTGTCTCTTCCAATGATTCCGGTATGACACCGTCTTCATCCATATGAATGCGTGTGTACAACGGTTCATAAGGATTGAAAGCTTGTAGCGCTCCCAGATAAGTGGGTGCTTCGACGCCGATTTTATCTCCCTTTGTTATAAGAACTTTGCCAATGGCATCCAGAAATCCCTGTGATCCGCTTGAAATGAGTATTTTCTCGGCAGGCACCTCAAGATTAATTCTTTCAAAATAGCCGACAAGCGCTTCGCGTAAAGGTATGAAGCCCTCAGTAAGATCATACTGTAATGCTCGGGATCCATACTTTTCTAAAACTCTTACAGATAATTCGTTCATTAATTCAAGAGGAAAACTGTCGGGAGCAGGAAATCCGCCGGCAAGGGAAATCATTCCAGGTTGGGAGACCACCTTCAGAATTTCCCGGATGGCACTGGCTCCCATTCTTTTCGTTCGTTCGGCTAGCAGATGTTCAAAAGTACTCATTACAAGCCTCCTTAATAAATATATTATGTATCAGCAGCCAAAACTCTTTTGTTCTTAAGGCTTTTTACCCTAAACAAATCTACTATAACCAAAAATCGGCAGAATTAGAAGCATTTCAACGTAACTTGTCAAACAAATAACAGCTTCAGAAAATTAAGATAAATAACCACTCATCCAAGATTCTCTTTATCGAGACAAGTTCAAGTGACCTCAATGGAATGCTTCGTAACAGGGTTCCCGATTACCTCAAACCAAGTGATTTTTTCCCGAATGATATCAATCACCACCTGATAAATACCACTTCTGTCGGGAGCTTGAAATTTCATAGACATGAGAAAACATTCACCCGGATAGACATCCTTGGAAAAGGTGCTTCGATAGCCATCAAAAACCACAATGTGACCATCTGAGTCGATGATATGATAGGATACCGTATAAAAGGTCGGATTGCTGTTGTTGGGAAGCCTGTTCCACATGACGTTTCCTGTATTTGTGATCTCCAGATTAAACGGGCTTTGTTCGTTGATTCGAAAATGGTACTGCGGATTCAATAACCTGATCGAAGATCGAAGGCTTGCATTTGCCACTTTCAAGTATGGGCAGCAAGCACCGATACAAAATGAATATGATTTGTCATGCACGGTTTTTCGCAAAAGTTGATATGCTTTCGAATTCCATATTTCTTTCAATGTCTGTTTTAAAATATTTCCCATGGAAACCGATAAGAATCGACATGGAAAAATATCTCCGTTGACCTTTATTGAAATATATCTCCACGGGAAAACACAAACTGAAGGATCTTCGGGTGCAGCATCAAGAGCGAACGTTTCCGGCATGTCGATCTCGAATTGATAGTCAATACCAAACCATCGCCGGCATTCATTGACCAGATCAATCACTAGAGTAACTTTGCCAGATTTTTCCGGTAATTTGACATTTATTGGGCATTCGACTTCTTCTCCTGGCTCAAGATTTCTGGGCAGGAACGTCCGAAGCCCTTCATACTCAAGAATGTCACCTGTTGCATCAGCAATGTGATAGGAAAGATTGATCATACTCATATTGGAGGGACTCTGTGATGAATACCAGGTAAACGGAGATTTGTTTTTTACTCGAAGCCATATTCGTGAAATACTATTCTGATAGAACTTCCTCGAAGAGTTGATCACTTCAATGGAACCGGAATAAAACCGGTCATCAACAACTTCAGGTGAGTCAATAATTGGCTCATGGAAAGAAAAATCTACTTGCATATCAATATTGTGATAAAATGCCGCTAATCGAGCCTTTTGTATCATCTCCTGAACTTCTAACCCGTTCTTTTCCACGGAATGCTGATTTATCTGGATGTCTGAAGGATGCAATTTCTGAATATAAATCATGGAGATTCCATTACGCGTCGCCAAATCGACAAGTTCAGTGATTTGATGGTAATTATCTTTAAGAAGCACCATATTGAATGCAAGCTTCGGAAGATCTGCGTGTAGCTTTTTTTTCTCGCGGCAGAGGGTTTCTATATTTGAAAGTAACTGGTTAAAATTACCTCCCCGCCTTAACGTTTCAAATGTTTCTTTGTCTGTTCCATCAATGCTAAATACCAAACTTGTTACATGACCATTCAGTAGCTTTTGCCGTATTTTTTCAGATAACAGTATACCGTTGGTAATAATCTTCACATACGGAATAGGTTTTTTATTGAAGCTGTCAAGAAGTCTGTTCAGTTCGGGATAAAGTAGCGGTTCACCCAAATCGCCAATCTGCAAGGCTGCGGTATGCGGCAGAACCATACGCATTACTCTTTTCAACAGACGCCGGCTGAAATGTTTGCCTGCTTCCTGGTAATACTTCAACTCGCAAAAAATACATTTCAGATTGCAGCAACTGGTCACTTCCAGCCGCACATAGGACGGCATGGACGATACAATAGTTTTACCGGCAGATAGTTCCCGATTGGCGCTCTGAAAATTGGAAAATTTATTACCGTGAGTTTTGTTCAATAACCCATATGAATGTCTAAGTGATGCTCTATTTAAATTACAGTCTCCGGACACTTTTTGCTTTCCTGCTGAGGTTTTTGGGCCTGCTGTCTTGTCAATAATTATAGAATTTTTGTTGAATAAATCAAAAATTGATCAGAGCTGAGAATTAATTTATCATGGTAATTAGGAAAGAAACCAATCTGAGTTATTACGAACGATGATATGAATAGTTGTGTTATGAGATGAATTCACAAGGCCAGGTGTCAAGAGATCCGTTGACAAATGTTCTGTCGCGGAAGTGTTTTGTCGATCAATTTCAAAAATATGCCCGGAAAATAAAGGGAAAAAAGTCCAACGTGTCAGTTATCCTTTTCGATCTGGATCATTTTAAAAGTATAAATGATGCGTTCGGTCACCAAAGAGGTGATGCCGTATTAATCGAGTTTGTGAAACGATTAAAAGGAAATGTTCGCTCCAGGGATTCAATTTTCCGTTTCGGTGGGGATGAGTTTCTTCTGTTACTCCCTCATATGGACCGGTTTAGGTGCCTTGATCTTGCTACACGAATTCTGGAGTCTGTCAAGCAAAGCGAATTTTCGGGTGACCCTCCTCTGACCATTACCGTAAGTTCCGGAATAGCATCGTTTCCGGAAGATGGGGAAAAAGCCGATGAGGTATTTCATAAGGCTGACATCAGGCTGCTTGAAGCAAAACGTAAAGGACGAAGCCAGATAGTACATCTGGATCCTGAACAGACACAACGGTTACCCTTCGATGAAATTTCCCGGTTGGTTGATCGGGATAATGAATTATCGCTGGCAAATCATTACTTGCGACAACTCGACAAAAAGGAATGCGGGGTTTTGTCCATTACAGGTCCCAGAGGATCGGGACGATCACGCTTCCTTATGGAAATCGCATATCTGGCAAGATTAAAGGGTTTTACAACACTGATTATTAGGGGTTCTTCACCGAGAATTGATCATTATTCCGGAGAGTTTTCATTCACGGAAGAAGGGTTTTTTTCTGCGTGTAAAGATAATCTGCCGGATACCGAGATTTCCTCCAGAATTGAAACAGCCTGCGATCAGAAAAATATAGAAAAAATAATGATACTTGTGGATGATTGGCGACATCTTGATCTTCAGTCAAAAAATGCATTGCGTCTTTTTATGTCGCATTCAGAAAGACCGGTGAGAACTATTTGCGCCGTTGTTGATTCGGGATCTGATTTCTCACAGTTTTTCCCTGAAATAGGATTTAAAGATGCCATTGAACTGAAACGAATAAGCCGTCGCGGCTTGAGCATATGGATTAGAAATCTTTTACAATGGGATCCACCGGATGATTTCATTTCATGGATGATCAATTTAACAAAGGGTTTGCCGTCCCTTGTTAAATCCGTGATGACAAGCATGATCGAAAAGGGCTATCTTCTGCAGGAATCAAAGCATTCCTGGCGATTCAATAGAGCATATGAAGAAATAGTTACCGATGATATTATTGGTTTTTTAAAAGAAATTCCTCCCCATAATCTTCCATCAAACATTACTGGATTCATCGGCCGTGATGAAGAATTAAAACAAACGGGGACTATGCTTCAAAAACAAAGACTTGTCACTATTGTGGGGCCCGGCGGTATCGGAAAAACTCGACTTGCGCTTCAAATAGCGGAAAAATCATTGACATCTTTTCCAGATGGTGTCTTTTTTATTGCTTTAACTCCGGTTTCCAGTCCGGAATACGTCCCCGCTGTTATTGCTGACGCTCTGCAGTTTTCATTTTATTCCCCGATCGATCCGCTTAAGCAATTGTTGAATTATCTTAGAGAACGGAAAGTGCTTCTGCTGATGGACAATTTTGATCAGATTGTTGATGGAGCATGTATCGTGTCGGATCTACTGC
>JAFGJC010000114.1 GCA_016929305.1 candidate division CSSED10-310 bacterium
CGACTTCATGAATATTGTATTGTTCAACAATTTGAAGAATATCGTTTCGATTGCCAAGCACTGGATATCCACAGAACTTATCTGTTTTTAAGGTGTCGTTGGTTTGAGTAAGAATTCCAATAACTTTCAAGCGGTAACTCGGCAAACGTTCTATTTCTTTTAAAAGCGTTTCAGCAGCGCTTGTTGTACCGACAATCAACAGGTTTCTCTGAGGTACTCGTCCCTGATACAGACGAACCAAAAAAACTCGCCATATTGCCGTCGAACCGACAATGAAAAACCATAACAGAATGATAATGGATCTTGGGAATGCCACATCCAATCTGAAAAAATAAAAGGCAACAAAAACAAGCAGTTCGAGCGTTACAGCTCGAATGGATCTAAAGATTATCTGGTTTGTTGTATAGGTAATGAGTCGATCGTAAAGCCCATGAAAATAGACAAATATGATATGTGCTGCTACAAGGAACCACAAAAAGTGACTGATCCAGAAGTAGCGATCGGGTGGTATTACGTCATCAAAAAGGAGAAATGATGTTTTTGATCGCAGCCAATAAGACAGATAGTACATCAGAGGAACAAGTATTAGATCACCGGCAAGCAATGCCCATCGGAACTGTTTTCGAAATGATTCAACTCGTTTCAAAGAGTTATTTTCTCCTGATACTCTCCGTAAAGGATGTGATGACAATCATGGCTATCCAGCGCATCCAAATGGTAAGGTAAATCATTGAATTGAACAAGAAAAAATGGTCAGATGCCAGGTGTTTATGATAGAAACGAGCCATAGCATGGTGTGTGTAAAATAGAATTCTAACAGGGTACTTTTTACGGCTTGCACCTCGAACGTGAACGACACTGGCTGTCGGAAGATAGAAAATATCAAATCCTTTTTGAGTGGCACGATAGCAATAATCCAAGTCTTCGCCATATAAGAAAAAGTTGCCATCAAACAGGCCGATGGTGTCGATAACCTCGCGTTTGATACACATGAAAGCCCCTGAAATGGCTTCGACTTTTTGAGGAGAATCGAGAGCTTCCGAAGGCAGTTCATATTGACGGGAAGAAGGCAGCGAAGGAAATAGTCGTGAAATTCCAAACAGCCGCATAAACGCTGCTCTGGGTTTAGGAATATTTCTTCTACATTGTGGTTGAACCGAGCCATCGGGATTTATGATTTTTCCGCCGATAATTCCAGTTTGCGGATTTTGCATAAAGAATTCCGAAACCGCTTCGAAAGCTCCGGGATAGATTCTTGTGTCGGGATTCAACAAAATGATAAATTTTCCATTCGAGGCGTTTATTCCCGCATTTACCGCGCGAGAAAATCCAATATTCCGCCTATTCTGAATCCAAATGACTTCAGGAAAATGACTCATGATTATTTCTTTTGAATTATCGCCGGAAGCATTGTCAATAACGAATATCTCAAAAGATTCTGATGATTGTGCCTCATATATACTTCTGATGCATTGTTTCAACAAATCCGGGACTTTGTAATTGACAATAATAATCGAGTTCACGGTTCCTCCATAATCTGCATCGTAACCTACATGTAATCTCTTGGCTTCGTCAAGGATGTTGGACTATGATTGGAATATTCTGATCGAAACGACAGCTGATGGTTATTTGTCAAGGAAAGGTATTAATCGAAGGAAGAAACAAATGACGCGCGACAATGACTTACGACGTGTTACAGGGGTTTGTGTAATTGTCTTTATCTCGACATTCATCTATCTATTCCTTTACCAAAACTATGGGCTTAATCTTTGGGATGAAGGTGTTCCACTTAGCGGTGCGTTGCGATTAGCAAGAGGAGAAACTCCCGGTATTGATTTCGTGGCTTATTCACCCGGTAGATATTTTTTGTACCACTGGTCTCTAATATTAATGAAAGGAAATATTATTGGACCCAGAACACTTATGTCGATAATAGGAGCGCTCATCGGTGTCTTGATTTACTGGATCGGAATTCATTTCATTCGCGATAAATTCGCTCTGTTACCAGTTCTTGTATACTGTCTTATGCCAAGTCCTTACTATTACAGGTTTTTCACGTTGATCCTCCTGTTTTCAATTGCAGCACTTATAGAATTTCACAAAGTACCGACAATGTGGCGATTGATATTTGTTTCATTTTCTGCGGCTTCTGGCATTTGGTTGAGAGAGGAATTGGGCATTTTTTTGATTTTATGTCTGGGTATTTGTGCGATAAAGATTCAGCATCAGAGGAAAACTCGAAAATTCTGCGTGTGGATACCATTTTTTTTCGGAGTTATCAGTTGGAGTTTACGCAGTTTTTATTGGGGCGGATTCACTCCCACTTTCAACTATTATCAACATGTCATTGAATCACTGGTGGGTTTCCGTTCCGACATGTGGTTGCCCTGGCCGAAGGTATGGCAATTAGCTTTTTGGAAAGACTATGGGTTTTTCATTGCACTGGAAGATGCCATGATTTGGTTCCCTCTTCTCATTATATCAATGGCATTGTTTGTGACGATCAAACAAAAGCGATTGAACATTAACTGGATCATTTTGATCGGATATTGCTTTGTTGGCTATGGATTAGTGATAGCCCGTACTGGATTCGGTAATGTTCAGCGAAGCCTGCCTCCTGTAGTTATTACTGCAGTGAGTTTAGTTTATTGCAGAAAACCGGCGACAGATTATGGAAGAAAACGATTTGCTAAAGTTACAGGAGCAGTTCTTTTAGGGTTGATCGGTTATGATTCTCTCATTGAAAATCCTCAAAATTATTATTCTGCCGGAGTATGCGGAGTATGGAAAAATCAGGTGCAAGGTTCGAACCTAGACGTCAGAACTGATCGACAAACAGCATTTTTCTTCGAAACCATCGACCGTGAAGTCAAACGTATCTCAACACCCGGATCGTCAATGATTTGTCTTCCTTTTCACCCTATTTGGAATTTCTCTACCGGTTTCTTAAATCCGACGTATTATGAGTGGTTGTTACCGGGTATGGTGCCGCAAAATCAGCAAGCGGAGATCATTTCAGCTTTTCAGAATGTGTCACCCGATGCTTTTATTGTCGGTAATCTCGCTTTTGATTATATTCCCGAGCGGATGTTTTCACGGCAGTATCCGGAGGTGATGGTATGGTTAGAACGCAATTATTACAGGTATATAACGCTGCCGATTTCACCGGTGCAGCAAGATCATATTGATGGTCGAAAAAGCCTTTCTGAATACTTTGCTATTTATCTTTCGATAACGAATGCGATAAGTCTTCTAAATCCCGCAGATTCTGTGTTATTTCAGAATGTTGTGGGTTCCAATCGCATTGATTCAGTTTTCCTGGCTGGCGAACGATTTCCGGTATTATGGCAAAACGGTCCTTCATCGATTGAAATGCCATGCCAAATCGATGAAATGTTATTACTTAAGGTAAAAATTGTGAGTGAAACATGTTTCGATGAATCATTTACTGCCAGTGTCGAATATAAAATCGATCAGGAAGTGGTGCACTCGTTGTTTTTCGGAGATGAAGTGACAATAGAGAATAATAACGGAGAGGTTTTGATTGATCTTTCCAATTATATTCATTCAAGCGGTTTGATAATATTTCGAACTGAAGTGACTTCCGGTTGTAAGATTGGATGGATAGACCCGGTGGTTTTCAGTATGCCCAAAAGTTTGGACTTCGTTGACATGGATTTTTAAACACCATAAACTAAAATGATGGAATTTCATTGAGATTCTGCAGAAATGGAGCATACAGATGATTAAAGAAGCTGGAATTTGGATGATGATCGTTACTCTATTCATTTTGCCTGTTATCCAGAGTCAAGATGCGAGCGAAGCTGCCGGGCGGGAGCAATCGGAAATGATTGCCGCTTTTAATTCCGAGGTAAAGTTGGCGCGATTTTTCAACAATGATCCAGATACAGTGTTATGGGCATCAAATTCTGGAATCGAATTATTGAATATAAGAACCAATCAAATGATGGACAAGATTCTATCTGAAGAGAAAATAAGAGCTTTAAAAGTTGATCCCTTTAACAGTAAAAAAGCGATAGCTTCAACGATTAGTGGCCGGGTTTATTTTATTGAGCTAAAGGATGGGAAACTGGTTCCCCAACTCGTGCAAGAACTCAGTCAAGGCGATGTTCATATCATTCGCCAGTTTCTGTTTCATCCCCAAAAGCCCGGATTTGTTTATGCTGCTGATAGTAATACGATTTACTGCAGCAAAGACAATGGTTTGTCATGGATGCAAAATATGCCCATCAAAATCCCTGAGGAAGAGCGGATCATAATCGTTATGATTCCAAGTATCGCTCATGAAGATAAATTTCTTGTGTCGACAACTCAGGGAGGTCGATATTTAATTGATTGGGAGTTTACGTCTTTGGAAGAGGTGGTTGAAAGTGCTATTCCTCACGGACATTCCATCGGAACAAATACTCGATCATATATTTTAAAAGGACCGAACGAGCAAATATTTGGATTTAAGCATCTTGATATTCAAATGCTGGATGGACTGTATTTTTTTGATCAGCAGAATGGTCCAGTGATATACGGTGCTGGTATCGGCACGTCACCGATAAAATGGCAGAAAAAGGGTCACAGAATATTTGTTTATCATATTTGTCCGCGACTACATATGACCTTTTCGATCGACGTGTTTCCTTCGGATCAAACACGGATAATCCTAACTGATCCGAATGGAATTTTTGTGACAGAAAATGCCGGGAAGGATTGGGTTAGGATTAAGTGACAGAAAATAATTTCTTTAAAACCATTTTCTTTTTATTACCAATAATGATTTTAAGTGCAGGCAGCTGTCAGCCCGCAGATAATCTGATAACGGGAGTAAGTGATTATTCTGATTTGACGACGGATCTGCTCGCGACACCGGTCGCTCAGGATATTGTGTACACAGTAAAGAGGAATGTGGCTAATGAATCTGAGTATTCGGTTATTACTCAGACAAATCTATTTGATCCGGAGCGAAAATTTGAGCAGGAAAGTGCGCAGACAGACCCGACACCCACACCCAGTACAGCTCCTTCGATTACTGAGATACCAAACTTGAAACTTGTGGGAACCATAAAAACCAACAGTGAAGAATCATATGCTTTTATCGTAGATTCCAAGGATAAAGACAGGCAAGGCAAATCAAAACGCTATGCAATTGGTGATTTTATTGGAGAATATCGGGTAAGCATGATTAAACCGGATCAGGTGATCATAAAAAAGGGAGATGAGCTTGCTGTTTTGCGATTGAAACCAGTGGAAGGCAATCGAACAACAAGATCAAGATATCAACGCTCCAATACCGGCTCGACGCGGCCTCCTGCCAGGACAAATACCAGAGCCGCTTCCGGAAAAAACAATTATCAAAAAGATCAGGATGAAAAACGGAAGATGGAACAAGAAGAAAAGTACCGGAAGGAGAGCAGGGAGCGCAACACCGCTAATTTTAGTAATGAAGCCTTGAATCAGAGAGGTCAAAGCGGTAATCGTCGAAGCAGCCTAAGGGGTTCCTGCGGCAGGTAAATAGTTTGAGTAAATGGGTTCCGGCTCTACTAATTGTAACTTTCATCTGCTTGTTCTTT
Source organism: candidate division CSSED10-310 bacterium (assembly GCA_016929305.1). Taxonomy (GTDB): domain Bacteria; phylum CSSED10-310; class CSSED10-310; order CSSED10-310; family JAFGJC01; genus JAFGJC01. Next base: position 5,583 of record JAFGJC010000114.1, read on the forward strand.
GCTCCAGCATTAATCCCGGGTAATATATTCTTTCATCTGGATAACGCTTTTCAGAATATACCGTTTCGATACTATATGTCCTCATCGTTGATGGATGGTCGCGTTCCGCTATGGTGTCCGTATGCAGCTGCTGGTTTCCCGATATACGCTGAAGGGCAGGCAGGAGTTTTATATTTCCTGAATTGGATAACAATCTGGTTGTTTCCGTTTTCCGTCGCTTATAATCTGAATCTTCTGATACATTTTGCGATTACCGGCATTGGATTCTATTATATGGCTAAATCTCTGCGAATGACTGCTCCAGCAGCTTTGTTTGGTGCAATCGGATGGATGCTCTCCGGTTATTTTATTCGTAGGATAATGTTCGTGAATTTCATATTGGTTATCACTTGGATTCCTGTTTTGTGTTGGTTGTGGCTCAAATGGATTCGTACAGGGAATAGAAAATGGCAGGTCATTGCCAGTCTTGTCATCGCGATTCAAATTTACGCCGGCCATCCTCAGGGCACTGTGATCAGTTTCGTTGTTCTCGCTTTCTGGATGTTATGGGTACCATCAACAACGAAACTATACAAACGTATCTGGGAAGGTTTGTTCATTGTATTTGGCGGAGTTCTAATTGGTATGGGGCAATGGCTTCCCACGCTGAGAATCATGTTACAATCAGAGCGCAGTTCGGAATACAGTTTTTCGGGAGCAACACAGATGTCTTTTCCCCTGGCATTTTTCCCGTCTCTTTTCTATCCGGATCCATTTGGTAATGCCGCAAAGTCATCTTTTTTCGGTGCATGGCAGGCTTATGAGTGGGAACTATCGGCATACTTAAGTATCGTATTGATTTCCATGATCTTTTTTATACCGCGAAATGACAGGAGAGCATGGGTGTTTAAGATGATGGTTCTCATCGGTTTTATCCTTGCCTTAGGGAATGCTACACCTTTGTATGCTCTTATCGGCAATGTACCGTTATTAAATACCATGAGAATTCCATCGAGATGGCTTGTAATAACCACCTTCGGTTTTTGCGGTTTGGGGGCACTGGGACTGAATCGGTTGATAGTAGCCGAGGAATCGGATCGAAAAGATATTGTTAAAAGATGCCGACGTTATCTGATTCCTTTCAGTTCTGTTCTTTGCGTATTTATAGCGATACATGTTATTCGAAATTATCCGACAAACATGGCAGCAGGTGATTTGATCCGATTTGGTAATTGGCTGATCATACTATTTGCTGTCGTTTTACTTATCATGAAAGCCGCAAGAAGAAAATTATCGATAAGAACAGTCTCTTTGTTGCTGGTCATTCTTTTTTGGGATCAGTGGTCGGCTGACGGAAGATATCCAGGTATAGGTCCGGCTGACATGATTCTTTCCAGACCGGAAAAATTGCAAACATTAAAAACAAATATTGACTCCGATTACAGAATTTTCAGTTTTCTTTACGAAAATGTTATGCCAGGAACCTTCAAAATTCAAAAAAACTGGCATCAAGGATGGTCAACAGAAGATTATGGAGATTATGCAACCTATTATCAAAATTACCCTATGTACTCCGGAATGATTACAAATACAGATATTATAACGTTTAATGAGATTAGCCCGTTACACTCATACTATTATTCACGTGTGTATAAGTTTGGATATCATATGAACCCGTCGGTGTTGAGTTACATGTCGGTAAAGTATGTTATTACTCCCGGTCGTTTAACGTCACCATTTCCC
>JAFGJC010000115.1 GCA_016929305.1 candidate division CSSED10-310 bacterium
GGAGTAAAGTTTTGCCACACACCCTCTTCATACGTAAAAAAGCCGTTTATCGCATCACTTCGCAACAGCAGCTCATTCTGTCCGTCATTATTCAGGTCTGCAATCTGCACGGCTCCGCCGCCGCCGGCAACCATAGGCTGAGGCAGACGCGTCAAACATCGCAAAGCGCCCAAATGCGCATTACCGTTATTTGGCTTATAGTACACTGCATTTTCATAGTGATAAACGATACCGCAGATTCCCTCATTTTCCAAATCAATCCATTGAAATGAGTTGTTATCTAAGCCGACCGGTACATTGTCCAGACTCTGCTCATCCATCTTTTTTATCGTCGTATCTATAGCTGCCTCGGTATAGGAGAATTCCAAAGCCGGCATCGACTTTGTCAGATATTGCTGCGGAGCGTGCGGGTCGGGGTTTTTCTGAAATCCGGTCAGCTGCAGGGATTGGACAGTCGTTGCTTTCGGTGATTGATCATGAAAAAGGATCAAGGCTTTGACCAGTTGCCATGCATCCTTGCCATTGTCAGTACTGCCGGGAAAATTATGAAACACAAGCACCCGCTTGCAGAGACGGTAGGTGCGGATTTCAAATCCTGCTTTATAGGTTGAAAACGGATCCTGTCTGCACAGCCAGGTTTTTTGCTTTTCCTGCATTCCGCCCTGGCCGCCCGCCAGGACTTCAGGTTGAGTGTCCGGACAGGCTGTTGCATGTTCGCCATAGTCAAATACCAGCTGAAAATGGAACCGGTTTGGATTCTCATGAAAGGGTGTGTAATAGACCCGTTTCAGATACCGTTGTGCATCGGGAAATGAGCCGGGAGAGAGACGATGGCTTTCATGGGTGCCGGGAACGATGTTCTCACGGTCTTCGTGTTTGTATTCATGGACAATGCAATTGCCCTTTGCATCGAAGCTTTTTTCGATGAGCCAGGAAAAGACTTTGCAGGGATTGCGCGGATCGGCAATACGGCCGGAGCTTGTCATGCCGTACAGAGAGGTGATGTTTTCTTTGGTGATGACGCGCCAATGGGTTTCGTGAGTTGTGTCATTGACCCATCGTTCAATATGTGCAAAGAGTCCTTCTATGCGCGGCCTGTAGGGATAGACGGTGTACCACTGTTCCTGATTATTGATCCACTGCCTGCGTTTGTCACAGAGCCGTTCGAATGAATCTCCCTTTTCTCTAAGAACAGGGACCAGATCTTCCGCACCGGAGAAGAGAAAAGTGTCGCTTTCCGCGGTGTCGTTATATCGCGGTAATTCCTTGTCAGTTTTGCGAGTGATTGAGGCAGTGCCGACATTCCATCCCAATCCGAATTCGGTATTGCCTGAACCTGAATCATACCCGAGCTGCAACTGAGGAGCAAATCCGCTTCTGCCGGGTGATATCGGCAGGGGTACTGAAAAGGAGCCGGAACCGGTGACTGGATTTGCCTGGAATTTTTCCCCCATGCCCCGGATCGAGCCGCCGCCTTTCGGCAATTCAATTTTAATATGTTCAATCTTCGGCCCCGAACCAGAGCCTCCGCTCTCTGACTCTTGTTTGAAAAAATGAGCATTGGACTGGGTTTTATATTGGTTGTAATTGTAATGAAACCGGTTCTGATTTTTATCGCTATCACTGCGTTTGTCATTGTTGCTGTTCATGCGTCCCCTCAATAAGGAACATAATGTTTTAAGCGCTCTCAGGTATTCAATTCATTGCGTAATCATTGTCTGGCTTATTTTCAGATGTTCGAGGTCTGTGTCTGTGACACAGACTGATTGAAAATTCCTAGTATACGTTAAATTTGCTGTAAAAAACAAAGACCAGGGCAATATTCTTGATAGTCTCTTTTGAGAATTTCGCCGCTATTCCTGCCGGGTTATCGATAATTCTCAGGGTCAGATCAATATATCCCTGTTTATCGAATGACATTTTTACCTTGCCATTTACCTCACCAGAAGACAGCGCGCAGGTAATGGGTGCGGTAATCTCCATCTTTGCCCGTTTTAACTCCTGTTTTCCCTTTTCAGTCAGATCATAGAGCATGAAAACACTTTGAATATGATCTCTGATTTCGGGCATGTCTTTTACATTTGCAGTGATTCCCGGAAACATCGTTTTCGTAAGCCTGATGGTAACCGGCTCTTTGGGGCTTTGAAGCAGGTAATTCCACTGATCGCTGTATTCCTGGCTTATAAGTACAATCCTGCTGTTGGGGAATGCGCCTATCTCTTTTTTGACAGCTTTCTCAAATGATTCACCGCCCGTTTTTGCGGTATACTCGATTTTAATGATGACATCTGAAAGTGTCGAGAGATCGATCATGCCTTCGATTCCATTGAGAGCCAGTTTCCAGTTCGAAACAGCTCCGGTTCCTTCAAAAGGCAGATACCGTTCGTCTTGGAAATTAAGCTGGAATAAACCAGAGTCATTGACTCCTCGTGACAAAGCGACCTGCTGATAACTGCGCCAATCGACCCGCACGCTTTGCGGCGCTTGTGCTGACGCCCCGTTCAGATATGCAAGACCGTCTTTATCAGGTTCGAGCAGTGTTTTGTGTCCCATTTGGGTCAAGGTGGCATTGAGGTTTTGATAGGGACCTACTATTGAGGGGAACGTTAGAGAAATGGTTTTTATTTGGCGGCAATAATGCCCGGGGAAATCAAGATCAAAGAGCCGCTCAGTGAGGCTAAAGGTACAGACTCGGTTGGTTTTCAACTGGAGCAAGGCCATCGGATCGAGCAGGAGCAGTGAAATGGTTTTTGATATTTCGAAACGACGCTCATTGCGCTGATAGTATGCCTTTTCCATGCGATCCAGGTCCAACTGGAGAGATTCACCTGCTAACAAACCTTTTTTCAAGCTGTCCCAATAATAGGATGAGATATAGTTAACCGAAGATTCGGGAACTCCTAGTTCGAATTGAAATGCTTTTTGGGCGAGTTTTGCGTAATCCAATGCCATCTGGTAGGTTTGGAAATATACTTTTGAAATCCGGCCGATCATCCATTGGTAGAGATCTTTATTGGTGAACTTGTTCTGCATGAACGAGGTAATCGATTCGTTATGCTCCATTTGCCGCTTCAATATGGCTATCTCATGTGTTGCAATTCTTTTTTGAATATTAGCTCCTTCGAGTTGCGCAGCTATTTGCGTTATTTCTCCCTCTGCAAGCCTTTTTTGCAATTCCCAATCTTGTTTGCGGCGTTCGTAACCGGCTATAGTTGAACATATGTTTGCAGCAAAAGTTAAGTTGTTTGACAATGAATTTGAAATCGCTCCAAAGCCTTTAAATGAATTTCCAATTTGCTGTCCACCATAAGTGATAGCAAAAGGAGATCCTAACTGAGGACCTAAATATCCAAAAGCTGCTATAGTTTCGAATACTTGTGATATAATTGTAAAAGCCTGAGCAACACTTAACAAAGCGATATTTGCTCTTTCTTGTGGATTCATATACTCAATTATTAAATTCATATAATGATCTCTCCGGCAGTTTGCATTTCCGAGATTTGCAGTAATTGATTTTATGGTCTCTTCACGGTCCTTCAATTGGTCATCTTTTATCTTCATAGTCATGGAATGAATTTCTCGTTCCTGATTCTGTCTGATGAGACTAAGTTCCTCGCTGTCTTTCTTCTCCAAAGCGCCCAAGAGCGCGCTGCTGAGCTGATTTAACCGGGATACCAGTTCTTTGGCTTTTGCCAATACGAAACTGAAGCGGTATGAAGGAACACTAATGGAGTAGTCAGCCAGCGCCTGGGCAATCCCTCCTCCTGAAGCGACCGCGTTAACCAATGCCATCGGATCTATTGGAGGTTCAAAGAGTGCGAGAAGCTGTTCTATTCCTTCGATGTTCTGCGAATGCCTGATTTTAAACAAACGATCTTCAACGCGGTCCCAGTATTTGACAAACAGCTCGTTTTCCGGAATGTAAAAATATTCGCTGAGAATAGTGTCATTGATTTTTCGGACGTCGTATGTTGATGTTTTTGGTATCTCCAGCAAAGCGTTAACCGGATCATTTTCAAGTTCTATAATATCTGGGTCAATCGTGAATGCCTGCTTTTCAGACTTGCTCCCCATGAGTTGTTCTATTGTTTTTTCCTCGGAAAACTCTTTTTTCCCGAGACTTGCGGGTTTTTCGCCAAGCAGATCATAACCGAGCACATACAACATTCGAGCTTCGTTGATTGTTTCCCGAGTATATTGCGAGAACAACATATCGCCCCAATCAACAATAGTATCAATGTAATTCATGACAATGGTTTTTATATAGGCGACCTTACGCAGCCAGGCGATAGCGTGCGGATCAAACGGATCATCCTTATAGACTTCGAATTGATTTTCATTGCTTTCCCATTTTAATGTCGTATCGATGTCTTTTTTGCAATCCAGCATATTTTTAAATGGCAGGAAATTCCAGCATGCGGTCCTATTGTCGGTTTCTACCGGCTTTGTCGGATCATAGATATATTCATACCATTTTTTCGCCTCCTTGAATTTTTGATTGCCGTTGAGTGTCATTGCAATGAGGAATGGTCCATGGAAAAATATTTCCCAATAATAACTGCCGTTTGCGCTGTCGAAATCCAGGCCAACAAGGTCAGTTGGTTGATCGCCCCCCTCGGGTCCTGCGGTCGGATTCAAAGCATTTGTAGCAGAGCTCTTCAACTCGGTATCCTTTAGCGAACCTTTTGGCACCGAATCGATATATTCTGATGAATAATAAATGGTATCATTCGATTCCATCGATTTATCCTGCGTGAACATCGGCAATTCTTTGAACAACTGCGTTTCGAGACTGAGCAAACCGCTGATTCCTTTGGCAAGAAGCCGCTGAGTAAGTCTTTGCGAAGTGTTGGTCGTGAGACGATGGATGGTATAATGTATTTCATTAAATTCATATGGTTTTATGTCGCCATACACGACAGCTTTTTGACTTATTGCACTATCTTTGAGATCGAGATATTCACCATTAAATAAGCACAGTAAACCAGTGGCGCTATTGTAGACAGAGGCGTCTATCTTCTGGTTAAATTGCATGGGCAGGTTGCCCCAGTTACTTTGTATGATTATTGGGGTAGTATAATCAGCCAGAAAATTTCCATTAGTATCAATCGAATAGCGATTATAGGTGTCGCCACTAAAGAGGTAGAGTTTTTCATTTTTATTTTGATTTGTATTATCACCGTTTAAGACGGGAATAAGCAATGCCGCATCGATAGGTGCAGATTCATCTTTGTCTGTAACATATTTCAAATCATCTTTAATTGATAATGGATACCCATCAAGAGGAATATCCAATGTTTCGCCTGCATAACAACAATAATACCCCGCGCAAAACAAGTAGAGGCGTTTTTGAGAGTTGAAAGTGTGAATACAGGCTGAATTGACACCATTTTTAAAAAAAGACCGCTTGCCCCACGTTGTTGAAATGAACGTAAGATCGGAAAATTGGAACGAATTGTTATTCATGGTGGCAGTTGAAAATTCTGTTTCTTCATTATTTTTATTGGTAAACAATGCAACCTTGTTATCAAAATTGACAATAGCGGCAACACATTGAGATAGTTTATTATTGCTGAAATCTTCAATGCTCTTTAATGCCGTCCATTGTGCATCTTTGTCGGCCTTATTATATGATGTCATAGAGTAGGATGTTACTCCATTTGCTTCTGTTAATCCGATTAAATATACACTATTCGAATAAACAAAGGCACTCCGTACTGCAGTCCAATCTTGTATTATTTCCTTCAATCCGTCAATTGTCTTAAGTATGCCAATATCTATAACAGTAAATTCAAAACCATTGAAAAGAAAAAGCGAATCCTTAAAAACGAATGCATTATCTATAAGCTTTGGGAAGCAAGAAAAGAATTCCTTTACGGTATCCGGATCCGTTTTTTTCCTTTTCCAGACGATGTTGATATAACTTGCCGGGATTACGCTCGTTAGTCCATCATCAGGCGCTTCCGCCGGGCGAACCTCTTTAATATATCGAGTGGAGACATCGCTATCATAGGTAATAAAAAAATCGCCGCTGCCTTTTTTGGTATAGAAGAGGTAAAGAATGGTATTTAATCTGAATGCGCTGGAAATTAGTTTTTTTGAAAGAAGCAAATCAAAGGTGTCGGTAATAAGCTTTTTTTTACAGAATGTTCCGGCAATTGCATAATAATGCTGTCCTGAGAAAAGATACGTTATCGCACCGTCGATGAAACCAGCGTCAATGGTATTTTTCCAATTTTTAAATACAGTATTGTCATTAGGAAGGTCGCAGATCTCATTTAGCGCTGCGCCAGCATCTACGATATCTTTGTCTGTAATACTGGAAATCTCCTCGGGTATGCAGAGGAAATTCCCTCCTTTTGCGTTAAAACTATACCATGGCGCTGTTACAGTATCCCTCAAATAACTTTTCATGATGATGGACGAAGTGGCTTTTATCTTAAAACGGTCTTCAGGAAGGGATTCTTTTGTGTTGATTTTGAGTTTAATACCTTTCAAATCATCATTTTCGTTTTTACTATCAAACTCAAGGTCAGAAGTGAGTTTGCCAATGAGCTCATATTTTGGAATGCCGGATTTAGCTTCCTGTATTAAATAATATAGGTAGATATATTCATCCGAACTATATTCTGCGCTTTTAGAAGGATTCGTTAAATAGATAGATCCATTTTCAATCATGGTTTTGATTTTCGGATCATCTGTTTGGTTTAAAAAGAGGGCATTGGATTTTACAAGTTGGGTCATATCAACCAGAGTCTGCGGGTTTATCCATGATTTGTTCAGATTATAATAACTGTAACTGATTATCGGAGTGTACCTGATTTTTTTTGTAGCACCAGAAGCATTTAAATCTGATTCATTGATCTCCCGTAGTTCAGTCCAAAAGACAAAAAGCCGGTTAAATGCATAGACGGGATAAACTTTCGATGCATTCATAGTGATACCAGTTTCAAGCCATGGAGCCCAGGTAATAGGAATTTCAACGGTTTCAGATAGAATATTGACCTTTCCTAAACGGTAGTAATATTTTTTCGGTTCGGTACGGGTATAACCGAAAAGAACCGCATATCGGTTATTATCCTTTGCATCCTCATAGAAATAGCCGCCTGCAATGATCAATCGTGAAACCTCGGCATATTCGTCGAGATAATTTTTGAACACCTTCTCCGCCGCCTCATCGGTGATCTCATTCTGCAAAAGCTCGTCCTCAAGTTTTTTAAAAGCCGGACTCTTATCCCTCCTCAGTTCCGATCTGATATAGTTTTCAGGATAGAGAAACACCTTGCGATTCGCTTCCCAGATCCGGTAATTCTTCATCCAATCCCACCACGATTTGAGGTGTATCAGATTCGTGTAATGGTTCGTTTCCAGTTTCATCAGCACCCGATGATAGAAGAGCTGAACACAGGCGATAGCCTCCTGGATGAGCGACGTTGTCGATTTTTCACCCATTTCGACATCGTGAAGAAAGTATTCATAAAGGTCCCGGGGATTTTTAATCTTTGACTGATCCAGATATTCAACCAGGTAGGTTATCATCGCGTCCCTGGCTGAGAGATTGGCGGCGTTGTGGAGTTCCTTTTCAATGGTTTTCCAGGTGTCGGGTTCGGTTTTTGCCTTGAGAATGGAGATGAGATACTCAAGTGTGGCGGCATTCGAGGTCAAGAGTTGCAACAATGAATCGTCATCGGTATTTTTAATGGATGCGAAGGTTTCGGCTGCTTGATGCCGTAATGCAACCGGCGTTGTACCGAGCTGGTCAGCATACTCGAACAGATCCTGCAAATGATAAAGAACCGGCAAATCAGATAATGATTCAGGAGAAGGATTATTCGGCATGAGCCCCAGTACCTGCTCCTCTTTCCAGCCTGTTGTATTGCAGAGAAGCGCGATGATCTGTTTGATGGTACTGCCATTTTTCAGCGACGATATGTCCGAAAAACTATCCAAATACTCGATGATGGATCGATCCGGAGTACTGAAAGCATTGCTTAATCGTTTGAATCTGCTGTATCCTTGAACAGAATCCAAACTGAAATCCGGAATATCCTTCCACCACTTTTTGATTATTCGTGGAAAATTGCGGTCATAGCTGGTATAGATCGGATACGAATACCGGACATAGTTCGTACGATCGAATAAATAGGTCCGCGCTTCAAAGACAAATGCTGCTGCTATCCCATCGCGTGGATTGAAGTTTCCGGACGGGTCACCCCATTGAGCAATGATTTTTTTCGGAAATCCGCTCATGATAGAAGGCGGAGCGCCATTGATGCAATATAACCGGTCATAGGCGAAATACTGATCCTGGGCGAAGAGATATATGGTACTGTCCGGTGCGATAAACGCAGCATCAACAGTGACAGGTGCTGCCTGCTGAAGATTGTTATGAATGGTGCCGATGGTTTCAGTCACCTTCTCAGTCGCGCGTATTGTCTTGGTATTAAAATCATAGGTCAGGATTGTATTGTTACGGATCAGGCATAAGTACCGGTCAGTACTGTGGATATTTCTGACATATGCGGCATCAATCCCATCGATTGCATCGCTGAGCATGGCATCAAACGGCTTTTCAAAATCTTTCCATCTCTGCAGGGATTTCGGATACCCTTCATCCATGTGATTGCTGGCATCAAAAGAGCTGCCGACAGTATAGCGACCATACTGATCTGAACAGAAGAGGTACCGATAGGTTATATCTTTTTCAGAGCCGATCTCTTCTTTTTTCACGTTTACCAATACCGCGGCATCGACAGCATTGGTATCCTGAATATTGTTTTTTACCTTACCCCAGACCTGCTTTATAGCGTGGCTACCTCCCTGCGAATCACTGACTTGGCCACCCCGGAAATAATAGATAACGCCATTATTATGCTGATAGAGCGCGGTTTTCTTCAAGGAAAGATCGTCTTCAAGCTCCAGGGGGAAACCTTCAGCCTGCCAATTGGTCGGATCTGTGGAGAATTCCTTGTTGTTTATAATTTTGGGATATCCCTCATCGACATACTCGTAGGAGCTACCGGTATAGCGGATATATTGGTTCTTACTGAAGAGGTAGGTTTGGAGAGCGTTGGTGGCGCCGTTACATACCAAAGATGCATCAACTCTGATATTTTTCTCATCCTCACCTGATAATTGAAAGAGATTATAAACCTTTCCCCAATGATCTGAAATGGGGATTTCCTCTGTCGCAGGCTGGCCGGTTTTCACCGAGACATAGGTAGTGCCCATAAAACGGTAGAGTGTGTCTCCGATTGAAATGAAGGAGACGGCAACAGTGGAGATATCATCCACGAGCGAGACACCGGTATTTTCCCTGTGCCAGTTTCTGTCGATCTTTTTAGGATACCCCTCATCGACAAAAGCCGTAGAATTATTACTATATCTAATGTATTGATCCCGGCTGAAGAGGTAGAGGATTTTTTTGGCATTTCCCTCTCGATTGAGTGCCGCATGTATCGCGGCATTCTCTTCTTTAAAGCGGTTTTCTACGATGCCCCAATGGTCGGATATTGCCGGTGAAGACTGATTCATACTGCCTGAATCACTATATTTCTTCTCATAAAACAGAAAATATTTTTTCATGGTGCAGGATATGATAGCGCATTTGTTGATATAATGTATTAAATTTTCTTGTATCACCGGTAGCGTAATGGGTATTCCCTCATTTGGAAATTGATCTATGCTTTTCGGGTAATTTTCTTTGACATAAAAGGAAGCCGCAAGCGGATTGATTATTCCGTCATATCGTGCATACCTGTCTTTGTAAAAAATGTAGGTGCGGATATCATCGGGAGCATGAACGCTGACAAATGCCGCATCGATCCGGTCGAAACCATTGGGAATTGAGGGCGAGCCCCAGATACTGGAAATGTTTTTTATGGCAGATAGAGTGCTGTTGGCGTAGGTTGCACATGTTTGTTCATGAAAGAGATAAATCGTTCCATCCAGAGCGTTCAATGCCGAGTCGACTGGTTGAAAGGCTTGGGAAATCGGTGAATCATAATCCTTCCATTTATAGATATAGATATTTTCACATTTCTCGTGGGAATATTGGAGCAAGTGAAAATCGAAATGGTCGCAGGATGTTTTCTTGTACAAAATATTTATACGTATTTTAGCATTGCTTATATCGGTAAAAATCGACGGTTGCATCAAGAGGTGCTGATGATGCCCTTCCAGCGCAAGCTCAAAACCAAAAAACCACTCGCCTTCGTTTGTTTTTAATTTGCCAGTGGAGATTTTTTTAATGACACTTTCCAATTCGAACGAGTTGTTTTGATACGAAAACCTGCCGTATTCATCTTCGGTGAAAATGTAGATTTTCCCGCGGCAAGTATTGGGAATATTTGCATCAGTTACAGTCGGACATACGAACGCCGCACAGACCGGTTTTGAGAAGAGCGGCTTGCCATCAGAGCTTTTAAACCGTTCATTCAACTCTTTGGGAACACCGATTGCGCTATATCGGGATAATTCATATTTGAAGGTGATTATCCATTGCCGCAGCGTTTGATCATCATTGACTTTTTTATAGATGATATGGGTTAGACCATCGGGTGTTGTGACAGCGGCGTATACTCTTTCCATGTCAGCAACCGGGCATTTTCCCCAAATTTCATTTATCTTTTTTGTTCCTTGAAAGGATGAAGAGGAGAATGAATCGTCTTTAAAATAGTAATATTCATTATTACTTCCTTTAAATGCTGCATCGATTCCGGCAGAGAATAGCGCTACAGCCTTGCTGCTGTCTGTTTCCGGCTCGCTTTCAGTGTTATTCCAATTCGTTATCTTCTTCGGATATCCCTCTGCAACAAAGAAATCATCACTGCCCGGTGTTAATTGTTTCACATATTTTACATACTGATCACCACTGAAAAAATATGCTGCTTCAGTATCGACAAATCCGGCATTAATTCGGCTCGTGGAGGCGATATTATTGACAACACTGCCCCAGAGTGCCGTATTGAGCTGCGGTACTGATACATTGTTCGAAGATACGCATTCGTGATTTCGGCAAAGGTAGAGAACATCGTCAAAACCGACAAAACTGCTGTCGATGCCTTCTTTGAAATTATTCTTTCCCTCAGGAAGGGTGTTAAAACGCACCACCTCGTTTCCTTTTAATCCGATGGTACGAGGATACCCTTCATCAACATGGAATTCCGGAGCCGCCGGAGTGGTAAAATTCGTATATCGTACGTATTGATTGCCATTAAAGAGGAACAGTTTGTTCTTGAAAATGACTGCGGCATCAATTTTAATCGTGCTGGAAGCTGGCTCGGCCTGGAAATTATTCCTGACTTTGCCCCACAGTTCCTTTATTGCTTGAAAGTGCTCAGTGTCCGGAGAGGCTAAGGTGCAAAATAGGTTGCTTTTGAAAAGGTATATGGTACCATCGTGTCCCTGCAAAGTATCGTCAAGATCAGAATCGAACGGAGGCTGAATAACCGCACCTTTGACCAGATTTGATGCGATTGTTACAGGGTATCCCTCGTCCGCGACGAATCCGTTTTTGGAATTATGGCACGCAGGGTCCTTTGTATTGTCATAGACAATGTATTGATCTTTTGAGAAAAGAAATGTTTTTCCGTCACGCTTAAAAATGGCATCAATCGATGCGTCCTCATTGGGGTTTTCAGGTTGAAAATTGTTCTTAATTCTGCCCCACAAGTCTTTTATCAATGAGACGTTTTTCGGATTACGACAGGAAATATAGCTCGACTCGGAAAACAGGTAGGTATCCCCATTCATTTCCTCCAAAGCCGCGTACACGCCATTTCTGATCTCCATTGGCAGCCTGATGAATTCGTTGTCATTCCAGTCTTTGAGCAGGCTCTTCGGATAGCCTTCGTCTATGAAGTTTTCTTTTTCATACTCGGAATCAATGGTGTAGCGGATGTATTGGTCTTTACAGAAAAAATATCGGTATTTCTTGTTTTTATGCGGCCCCTCTTCGGTGATTGAAACCTCAAAAGCGGCATCGAGCCGTAAAATTCCCGCTTGACCTGATTGAATGGGGGTGCCGATTTTCTTAAACCAATTGTCAGGATGTCCCCAGAAATCTGAAATTGGAGAAAAGGAATCGATTGTTTTGTCATCATGCATGACCGCGAAATAATTGGTAAAGAAGACAAATGTCTTATAACTGGACGATTCAAGAGCGGTTGCACCATTGATTGATGCAGAGACGACCTTTGTCGTCAATCCCGCATTTATAAATGAAGCGGTAAATTCTTCTGAGGAAATCTGCTCTACGGAGGAATTCTTCTGTTTGAAGAGGATATATCGCCGGTTCTTTTCAGTGGGATTGCCGGACTGGGGAAATTCCCCATACATGCAGTACAGTCCGACACCTTCATCCACATCATAATAATAAGTGTATTTTATCTTGAATCCATTCGGAATTTTATCCTTTATCGCTTGCGGCAACTCTTGCAGAAAGGGTAGGATCAATCGAACATATTTTTCAGTCGAGTTTTTTTTGTATTCCAACAGAAGCGACTGTACTCCCGCTTCAATACACTGATAATCACTGCCGCTATAGCGAGCATACATGCCATCTGCATACACATGAATGACACCGTTTGAATGGGCAAAAAGGGCGTCGATCTGATCAGGGAAAAAGTGAGGAAGCTTGATTTTTTCCGGAAAACCGTCACAGGCATTGATCGATCGCAAATAGGTTGCAGTCTCCGCCGCAGTTAAATCCGCTTTCTTCACCAGAATTACCATTTGCAGGAACCGCCTGAATGAGCTCGTAAACCCGCCATCGTCAATGAGAGTTCCCGCATGGGCTTTTTCTTCATAGTAGGCGAGAAGCGGCGTGATAAAACGGCTGCACGCGGTTTGCGCAAATTCTGCCGGAGTTTTGAAGGTGGCATTCAAAATCAGTTCGAGACATGGCTGGTCAAGGCCAAACGCGGAAGCTACGTTGTTGAGCAGACCTTGAGATTGGTATTGTGAAAAGGTTTTGATTTTATCGACAATCTCGCCTGCATATTTTTTTGAAATAGTGAACTTAGTCCTATAGGTGTTTATCTTTTCACTGATGCATGAATAAAGTTTGGTTTCCAACTCGCTCAGCAGATCATCGTTTGGCTCTTGAGGATTACTACCAAGAATCCCTTTAATAAATATCCGGATATCGTTTTTCAGATCCGCGATTGTCGGTTGAGTTCCATTTTCCGGATAGAATACCGCATAATCAAAATAACCGTCGAAATCAAGATATGATTTTTGCATCAAATAATGGAGGAAGGTATTGATTTGATCGTCCGATAGTTCGATTTTCTGATCGAATGATTCCAAAGAGAAAAAAAGATGTTTTTTTATGATACTTTCCAGAAGGCTTTGAATCGTCTCTTCCATGGGAATTTTCAGTACCATACCTGAGGAATCGATAACGGATATGCCGCTTGCTGAAAGCGCAGAATACAGTATCGCCGATTCCTGTTGGTCGATGATTTCGGATTGAAAGAATTCCGGCTTAATCCTCTGCGTATCGGCTTGTTGCGTGATATCGCTCAATAGAGAAATCAGCTCCTGCCGTGAAAACGGTTCCGGTCGCTGCGGTGTGCTCCTGTCAGAGCAGATGTATGCCAATTCATCCATACTCATGGCATGATTTCTCATCCAGGTGAAGATCGTATGCATCAATTGGATCACCGTGATTGCTTTTCGGTGGAGCGCGTTGTCTGCATTGTAGAGTACTGTCAGGAGATTTTCGTTGCAGCCATTCGTGAGATTAGGATCGATTGAAATAAACGGGGGAAACAACGTGATACCCGTAGTGAACAGATTACGTTGAATAAGGGCGATGAGAGATAGAATATCCGCGATGGAAACACCATTCAGCCGGGCAAGGAGGGTTAATCGATGGAGAAATGAGAGCTGCTGCAGAGAAAGAGTAGAAGTTGCATTTTCTTCAGGAGGCTCAACTTGCTTCAACGCTTCGAAAAGAAGTCCGTAGTCGCGATCGGTAATTCGTAGAGAAGAAAGAAGACGATTGGTTACTTGAGGATTGGGTATTAACCTATTATTCTTATCGGTGCAATAACAGGAAAGTGATTCAATAGTGCCTTTATAACCATTGTTGAAGAGCGTGGTATACAAATCTGACGGTTTCTCTTCTTCGCCCTTTCCTATGTCTTTTACCTGAAACCATAAGCTCACGACCAGATGTATCGGGACAGAATAAACTGCGTTGAGGTAATGCGTGACCGCAGTCACCGCCAAAGCTTCATTATCCAAGGTATAATCACAACCATGACACAGAACCCAATCAAGTTCCTCTGCTTTCCAACCAAGCTTTCGTTGAAGTCTGATAAATCTGTGAAGACGATCCAAAATAGTTATCAAAAGGGGTTCATCGATGCTCATTTCTTTTAATGAAACATACCTCATGGAATCAGAATTATTGAAAAGTAACTGAATCTCATCATGCTCCTGTTTCTCATTTTTACCATGTACCATTAAAAAATAGGCTTGATCATTGATTTTCAGATCTTTATTGATAAAAAAATTGAGTGCCTTATTTCCAGCGATTTCTTGTTTGCTCAGATTTTGTTTGAAAAGCAGGTCCAATTCAACACGCGACAATGCCGATTGTGTCAGAATATTAGCCTTTTCAGGATTCAGAACAAATAGATCATTCAGAGAGTCAGCAGCACTGAGTCCCCAATACTCCTTTATTCTGGTGCCGGCATTATCATCATTCGTTTTTTGACCTGTTATGATGACATACTCTTCAGGGGATATATTCAAGTATTCTCGAAGGAAGACATCCGATTCAAAATTTTCTGTCATCATCGTGCGATATAGTTCGTGAGTTTTCGTGTTGCTTCGGTTTAAAACGGTGTTGAATAAACAATGATAGAGATTAACCGGTAAAGTGAATGGAAAGGCCGTTTTTTGGAGCGTATGATATGCACACGATTCGATCTCATCCAAACTGATATCAGGTTTTTCTTTCTTAGCTATCGCAGTTCTCATAATTTTATTTGCGATATCGAGTGAGGGTATTTCCCGAAATGTATTCTCCCGGTTCAAGGTAACCGTTTTAATGTCGCTCCGATTCGTATCAATA
>JAFGJC010000116.1 GCA_016929305.1 candidate division CSSED10-310 bacterium
ATATTGGACCGCGTGGTCGCTGATGGCATCTGTATAGTAATATGTTTTTGGTTGGTACTCTTGATCTGCAAACGGAGAAATAGCCTGATTGTCCCGTGTCAATGTCCCCGGATCATAATAACTGCCGGCGCCGATAATGGTCCCGTAAAATTTATCAAAGCCTCTCTGCAATGGCCAGTTGTGCTTGGGCCCATCCGGTTTAAAATCATGCGCAATATGCCATTTCCCCACAGCATAGTTACGATAACCGGCCGGTTTTAATACCTCCGCAATAGTGACACATTTGTTGTTCAGATCGCGGGCATAGGCTTCACCGAATTCAACACTCCAGTCATCGGTCATGAATCCGATCCCGGTTTGATGCGGATAGAGTCCGGTTAATAAGGAGGCCCTTGTCGGGCAGCAACGTGCAGTGTTATAGAATTGCGTGAAGCGAATCCCCTTATTCGCGAGTTTGTCGATATTGGGCGTACGGATCTCTCCGCCGAAACACCCGATATCGGAATAGCCCATATCATCGGACATTATGAGAAGAATGTTGGGCCGGGATTTTCTGGTAATGAAATCACATCCACTCATTAAAGAGGATACAGTCAACATGGACAAGGTCTTTATGTATTCCCGGCGATTCATTTTTCTCCGATCGGTGTTTTTAATAATTTTCTGTTATCGAAATATCGATCATCCTCTTGATTCGATTCATTGTTGCTTGGCAAATACTTCTTCCAGAGCCTTTTTCATCACCGGAACCGGAGCATCCAGTCCGGTCCACAAGTTGAACCCGATGGCGCCCTGATACACAAGCATACCCAGTCCATCGATTGTATGTGCACCTCTGTTATTTGCCTCATTCAAAAAGCTAGTAGTCGGTGCCGGGATCACATCACAAACAATCATATTTGGTTGAATGGAAAAATAATCGATATCCGGTTTATCATGGATGTTGGGGAACAAGCCGACAGAGGTCGCATTAATGACTATCTCATTTTCACTGGATATCGTATAATGCTTCTTCCACTGAACAAAATCTGACTGTATGTTTGTTTTTTGAACCAGCAGATTCCTTAACTCCATTCCCCGTGCTGCAGAACGATTCACGATGGTGATTTTGTTGACGTCGGCAAGCGCCAGTTCAACCGTAATCGAGCGGGCAGCCCCGCCTGCTCCAAAGATAATGACATTTTTTCCTTTCGGATCGATTTTCTCTTCTTTCGTCAGGGACCACATGAATCCCTTGCCATCCGTATTTTCACCAATGAGTTGATCGCCTTTTCTGACGACTGTATTCACTGCGCCCATCAATGCTGCATCTGATTTCACTTCATTGAGATATTTTAAAACTTCGACTTTATGGGGAATCGTGAGATTGATCCCTCGCATGTTCATTGCCCGCATTCCATGTATCGCAGCTTCAAGATCCTCGGGAAAAACTTCGATGGTCAGGTATCGCCACTTTATATTCAGTTCATGAAATGCAGCCTGCTGCATGACGGCTGTTGGATTTTCTGCTACAGGATGCCCGAATACGCCCACCAATTCTTCCTTAAAATTCTGCGTGATTGCCATGTTAACTCCTCGTTTTGTTTTACATCGAAAGCGTTTATCGAAGGTCAAAGATTGTTAACCAAACTACCAAATACCAGCTCCAAAAATGTATTCTGACTGATCCGTGAAATAAAACGACATGTGGCTCGATCTCTGTGCAAAACTGGATATTATACATAATTATATTGGTGAATTCAATAATATCATTTTTCATCAGAATATAATTTATCTGGTTGGAAAACGATTAGCCGCTTTATTCTTCCATTCAACGCTTGACAGTGATAGTGATTTTACCCGTATCCAGTCCTGCTCCTGATGCATGTACAGTTATCTGCCCCGTTTTATCTCCGGACTGAACAATGGCCAGGCATTGGCCATAAAACGCTCTGGTTTTATTTGTCTTGAATGGCCTGTATTTTTTTAAATTCCCATTCCCGACAGCATTGAGTTTTCCCGCGCCTCTCACTTCAAATTCAATCTCATTGTCCGCGAAGGGAACCAGAATATCGTTTTCATCGAGTAAAAATGCCTGAATGTAACACACGTCCTGCCTGTTGGCTTTTATACTTTCCCTGTCTGCTATGAGTCCGATTTTACACGCCGGACCTGCTGTCTGAACATTATCGGTAACGGTTTTTCCGTTGGGAAGGATCCCGACAGCTTCCAGTGTTCCCATTTCAAACGGAACATTCCAGACCAAAAATGCCTCATGATTGATGTCCCAGTGTTTCGATCCCAGCGATTCCCCGTTCAATTTCAACTCAACATCCGGAACGTTTGTATAAACATGAACAGCCAACGTGTCTCCTTCTGTCGAATGATTCCAGTGCGCACGGACTTTCGGCCAGGCCCAAAACGAACACACGTCTCTGTCCCTGGCCCGGGGATCCGTTTCGACCGCAATATGCACCATCGGTTCATCAGTCCACAACGCGCGTCGGAACCAATAGCCCGGTTTTTTAAATCCGCATATGTCCAGCAAGCCGCAGGAGGCGCCGAACCAGGGCCATCCGGGCCATGTATTCCAGGGTTCGCATCCCGTACCTACATCTCCGATTCCCGCCTCGCCGAGATAGTCGAATCCGGTCCAGATAAATTCCCCGGCCGCGTAATCGTTTTGTTGACCCGCCACCCATTGGGCGTATGTGTGCATCTGAGCGCAATCCCCGGGTTGATATGGATACTGAACCGTTTCCGATCCAAAAATGACTCTGTCAGGATAGGTTTGATGATCCTCACTGTACTTGGCTTCCCAGTAGTTATAACCCACCATGTCCAGTATGTCACCCATGCCGCTGGCATTGATGCCATCGATCCCGTTACAGCCTGAAGTGATTGGACGACTTGTATCATAAGTATGCACTTCATCGACAAGCATTTTTGCAATCCTGGGGCCTTCAATCCTGTCCCATTGTTCAATAACCTCATTTCCAATACTCCAGGCAACCACCGACGGATGATTCCGATCGCGTTTGATCCAGTTTTCCACATCTTTCTGATGCCATTCCAGAAATTGCGGTGAATATCCGGCCACCGTCTTGCCCTGCATCCATTCATCAAATATTTCATCGATCACAACAAAACCCAATCGGTCCGCAGCATCCAATAATTCAGGTGCAGGGGGATTATGGCTCATCCGCAGGGCATTGCACCCCATTTCCTTGAGCAGTGTCAATTGTCTTTCGTATGTATAATCCATACAGGCGGAGCCTAATGAACCTCCGTCATGATGATTGTTGGTGCCTTTCAATCGAATATGCTTTCCGTTGAGAATAAATCCATGATCCGGATCGAATGTGAAAGTTCGGATGCCATAGGCTGTGCTGAAACAATCGGCCTGATAACCATTCGCTTTAAGCTCAATCTGCAGGGTGTACAAATAAGGATGATCAATAGACCACAACTGAACATTTTCGACATCTAATTTTTGAGTAACGTGTATGGAATCACTTGGTCGCATCAATAGAATCGAACGAGTTGAAGAAGCTTCTTTGCCATCCTTATTCAGAAGCTTGGTTAGGATTTCACAATCTTGTTCGGAATTGTCTTCGTTAACCAGGCGGATGGAAATATCGATCTCAGATTTTTCTTCATTGGCCTGATTTGTTTGTGCAAATATTCCCCATGGCTCGAAATGTGTCTTACCTGTGGTGAGCAGCCACACATGGCGATAAATTCCGGCGCCTGTATACCATCTTGAATTCGGCTGATCCGATGTATTCACTTTAACAGCCAGAATATTTTCCTGGCCAGCAGGATTTAAATAGGGGGTGAGATCATAATAAAACGAGGTGTATCCATACGGCCAGATTCCCAGATAATAGCTGTTGATCCAGACTTCGCTGTTTCTGTATACTCCATTAAAGAGGATAGAGACTTTCTTGTTATTGTCACTTTCATCAAGAGTAAAATGCTTGCGATACCAGCCGATGCCGCC
>JAFGJC010000117.1 GCA_016929305.1 candidate division CSSED10-310 bacterium
GTTTTCAAACCCGTGAATTGCTTCAGCAGTGCCGCTGCACCCAACGCGCTGATAAGATATACGAATACTCCGGCGACACTGCCAAATGGCAGATCATCCGAAAGTAACAACGCAATGGATTGTCCGAATATGCCAAAAATTTCAGTAAAAAAGGTGCCGGCTTCGTGAGGATGCGCAAGCATCCATTGACTTGCACCCAACAGGACGATTACCAGAAAAACAATAATCGCAACGCAGATTTTTTTTAACATGCTCCAGATTATTCTATCAACTTTAACCAATTTCCAAGCAGAAATTGTATCCGGCCGATCAGGAGGGAAACGCGGGCCATTACCGTATAACCGAAGGACGCGCCGAACCCGATCATAATGACCCATATTCCGAAAGTTGCTGTTTTGCCGACGATACCCTTATGAGGAACGGAGAAAAAGAAGTAGATCAAACCCGCCAGCACCATGATGACAATAAGTGTATTGTTCACACCTTCCCAGGAATGAAGGTTACCCGGAAGCATTGTCGCTTTAAACTGTTTGATGACAAAGGTCTGAAGCATCAGTGGTATGGCGATTCCAGAACCGATGCCGATGTAGAGTGCTAGAGGATACCGCGCCAGCCAATTGAGTTTTCTGTTAAAGCGGAAATACATCAAAAGACCCAGTATTCCGGGAATCACATACCACCACTTGCCTTCGACAACAATCATGTCCCAGAACTTCGGTTTGAAACTTGTCCATAGCAGCAAAATGGTGAAATATCCAGCGGCGATTCCGACGACAATGGATTCCGCAATCTTATATAGCGTATTATCCTTGATCAGGAACGAGAAAATGGCAATAGTGAAAAAAGCGGCGATGGTGTTCCAGACAAATTCCATTGAGAGTGCTTCTGTATTGAACGCACCAATGACAATATCTATGCAGTTATTTAAATAATTAAACAATTCAGCAATATACAGTTTAGAAATAATAGTATCTAAAACTTTATTCATGCATTATCCCAGATATTCAATATACAGTTGAACTGTCATCAGGATTATCCTTTTGTTTTCATGTGTTTCGGATGCCGTTTCATGAAAAATGCGATGTTGCCGATAATCGTCAGCGCGATAATCAAAATATGAACAAAATTCTGGACATTCATTCCCTGAATAGCTTTTTTATGCAAATGCAGCCGATCATACTCCGATTCCAGAAGTGTTTCGTACTCTGCGGCCCCTTTCAATCCGCCGATCAGACCGAAAATCTGCTTGGATTGCAGAAACGCGTAGTATTGCGGCCCCGAAACAGCCGTGACCGCCAGTGCAAGCTTCACTTTGTAGCGTTCCTGGGCATATGTCAGCCACATGTTGGATACATTCCCGCCACCGATCTGAATGATGGCAGCCAGATCGTTGTAATTTTTAATCTCACGCATCATCGGTATGTCATTCAATTTGGTATCATAAAAATCCGCCGGATAACTGATTCTGAAATCCTGTCCGATCGACAGAATGATAATCGACGGATAGGGTTTGTATCCGAGATATGTATAATCGACGCCATACTCCTTTTCGTATTCTTCCGCAATTGATTTTGTAAGCATTTCCGCCAGAGCGGCGCCGTCTTGAGAAAGTGTCATAATGATGACCTTAAGATTCCTTTTGAACATGTGCCGCAGTAATGCTCGCGCCTGAGGTCCATTCTCGGCTTCTGTTTGTGGATCATAATCCGCTGCCAGAAGAATAGCAGTACCTTCCGGCAGTTCCTCGATAAAGTTATAGATACTGATAACTTCCTGGGTGGGGTTAATTTCCAATCCAACCGGAAACAAAAAGGGAATTATCGCAGCAAGAAACACCGCCAGATAGATGAATCGCCGGTCGAGATTGAGCAGTTTATCCCAGATATTCATCATTCAAATCCCATATAAGAACGTTCGACACCCAGAACGATTTTTATCGCTGTCGATGCTGCACCAAGACCCAATCCGATGTTTATGGCGCGTTGGGCGGCCATGTTGGGAAAGTTCATGATCCAGTCGGCGATTTCGGGAAATATGGGATGGATTGCCATCCCGATGGGCACACGCCCCAGCATCACCAGGATCGCGGATACAAGCACGATGGATGCGAGAAGGTTCCTGGCACGGAATGCCCGGTAAGCTGCAGACGCAATATAAAACGCCAGTAGCGAGAACATCGTCGCCTGAATGGGAATGTAAATAAACTCGAACAACTTCATGAAAAAACTGCCGGCTTCAAGACATTTGGGTGTATATCCCAGACCGAGCATGACAAAGAGACTGATGAGGGAAATCACAGCGAATCCCCAACCGCTTTCCTGCCGAGCTACTTTCTGAAACTGGATTCTTACCATTGAGTAGATACCCAGAGGCATCGCAAAAATTCCGATGATCACCAGCCAGTCCAGCGCATTGTTGTAGAAAGCCTCACTGTAAGGATGCGGGCAGAAATACTGCACGGTCAGCAGGAATCCTGTGATGGATACAATTAATATGGGAATTCTGCGTTTCATAGATAGTCAATGAGTCCTTTGACAAATATGGTGATACCGGCAATGTTGACCGAGAGTGCTATGGTTGCCAGGTATATCAGCACCATGGTGATGGCTTTTGCATAATCCTGTGCCTTCAATGCTCCCAACAGCAGGGGATCTCTACCCAGATATGCCGATGCTGCGTACAATTCCTCACCAATCAACGTGTAATCACATGTGGTTACGAAAAACGGCAGTTGAGCGACTTCGTCAGTTCCCGCCACCTGGATGGATCCGGCGATATTGCCCGTTTCGGACAATAACAGCGATTCCGCATAGAATTTGCCGAAATAACAGTTTGTTGCGGTTCTTTCCCTCAGCATCAAACCATTCACTGCAGCGACATAGGCAAACTGCATGGAGGTGACAAAGAAAACCATGTCATCGCTGTAAGCATCCGGATGTCCCGCCTCCAGATAGGCATTCCGGACTGTTTCCTGAGCGATGGTCATGACGATCGGCTCATTACAGGGAACAATCAGATCCGTACGAAATTCAGCCGTCTTTTTGGCGACCCTCGCCAAAATCGTATACGAAGCGATAGTTGCAATATCCTCCGGGCTTCCAAGCCCGAGCACGTAAAGGATCGGGCGGCCCATCTCCGTTGCCCGGCCAATGGCATTGTCGATTTCGTTCATTCCGGCAATCGGACGCACGTACAGATCCGCTCCCCGGCGCCTGGCTACCTGAATAAATCCGATGACCAGGATAAAGAAAATGAGTGTCGCGATGAAGGGAGCGATTTTTTCAATATCGAACCATACTGGCTGGGGAATGATATAGTCTTCGGCAGAAAACAGAAAAATAAAACCTTCCCTGGTCAAAACACCGATCTTATAGTAGTAAACCCAATTGCTTCGCACTGGACCCGCAGCCGGATCGATCCGTGCTTCAGTGTCCGATGCATCGATATATTCTGTGGATTCAGCCTTCAGTGTTCCTATGAGTTTGAAATCATCATCAGAGATTGCGGAGCGATAGATCAGGATATTTTCAATATAAGGCAGTATCTCTGCATCCAATGGATCCCAAGTTATTTTGACGGCTATGATCCCATCTGAGGACACATCGTCAACTTTCGCCACCGGCTTGGATTTCAGTATTCGTGGTGTGACGGAGTAATCCATCGATATCACTGCCGGTTCCATGGCACATACTGCCGATAAAGAACACAAAACGACACCGGCAACCAGCCCCAAAAGCAGACGGATGGTTTTACACATGTGTGCACCTGACGGGATCATAAGGTTTGATCAGGTTTCAAGTATTTCTACATTGGCACGGGGAACAGTAGCAATCTCGTTATTGCTGTCAAACTGAACCTTAAGGACGCGTGCTTTTGTTTCCGATTCAAGTTTTAAAAGCGCAGATGGCAGCTCGGTAACTTTTCCCAGCATACCGAAATACGGTTCGCGGATAATGCGTATCGGTGTCCCGGGTTTCAATGATCCAGCCTCAACATGAAGCTCCTCCGAAAGCTCGCTTTCACGCATTGGTATCACCACTTCCGGTCTGATGACCCCGGCACGAATCTGCGTAGCGCCGTTGACACACGCTTTTTGCCCCTGATGTTTCTGCATGAGTTCAAAGGTTCGGTACGCCATCGGTATCGGACCGAATCCTTCGGTAACCATCAACGTTATTCCTTTGTCTTCTGATCCTGTAATCGCAACACCAAGATCATATCCAAGAAAATTCCGGAGATCCTGATCATCAAAACCGCCCACTACGATCGCCTTAACGTTATGCTCTATTGCTTTTTTCAATGCAGCCGCTGTCACGATACTTCCGCCCACCAAAACATGGCCGGCATCTTCGGCTGAAATTTTTTCAGGTGTCAAAGGCTCATCCGGAGCATTGCAGACCATTTTGAGAATACCATTGGTTTCACCGCCGATACCGAAAATTCCCTGAGCAAACGCCGCCCAGCTTTCAACGACAACGCCTTCCCGTGGAATCACTTCTATAATCTTTCCCTCAATATAAGCTTTAACTTCCACGGGCAACGGTTTACTCCGCAAAAGTATTTTACCGGTGATATTCGAAACACTCTCCAACATGCATTCATCAGGTGCTCTCAGCGTTGTTTTAAACAAACCGAAGAATGATTTTGCCAGCGCATAGCTTTCGCCTTTTTTGAGCATTTCGCCTTCTTTTTTCAAAACATAATTCATCAGATCTGTGGCCGGAACACCCAGAATATTCGCGGCATTTACCGGTGTCACTTTTCCGGGCAATTCCGTACGGGCAACAACCGTTTCCGATTCGACCATATCACCGACCTTAACCGTCACCTCACCTTTCAAGGGGAGTATACGTCGTTTTTGCAGTCGGATTTTGGATGATACTTTTAATCCTGGAGTATATGCGTGAGCCATTGTTGCCTCCTTGGTTTATGCCTTTCCCAAAGCACGTAATTCTTCCATGTTATAGACGCCAAGATTTTCAAGCCAGCCCAGCATCTGCTCGATACGGGCATCCTTGTCATCCGGAACCGTCATCAGCGGTCTGCCGCGGCCGTCAAGAATAATTCCCACGACGCCGCCATGAACTATTGTTTCCACCTTTGAACCTTTTCCTTCTCCCAAATCGGCTTTACCCTGAGGTTCAAACACCGCTTCCGCCTCTTCACCGACACCAAGTTTAAACAGTTTCATTTCACCTTGTTTTAGCATGCCTTCCTCTGTACCGGTCGGGAAATTGATGGAATATTTCATGACGTCTTTACCCTGTTTGATCTGGCCGACAGGCGCAACGCATGTGCCCAGAAAAATAAGGCAATCCTTCAGAAAAACCTCCGTAGCAGCCTGCGAATGCACCTCTGAAAGCACCCCCAGATGTGGCATCATAAAGATGGAATCAACCGCCAGCCGCGTGATACCTTCCGGTCTGAAAGCGTCCATCATCATCATTGCCGACTGATTTCTACGCGGCGCATGGGATAGAACACCTCCCGACCCAACCAGCAGGTTCAGATTCATCATGTTGACGATTGTTCCCTCCGTTCCCGACTGATCGAATGCATCGGCGATGGTACGCTGTTTTTGAACGCCTTTCAGCGTGGTGGCAAATGCCTTATGCTGAATAAACGCCAGCCGGAGTGCTTCGCGAGCGATAGCCTGTTCGATCACCAGAGATTCCAGAGTCTGAGGTATCGTTGTGGGGCGGATCATTTTATTCTTAATTTGATTCCTCAACTTCCGTTCGTCTATCGGAAACGGGATCCAGCGGGAGATATTGGGCAGAGAGGCTTCGGCAAGCACGTTTGAAATGGAGTAACTCATCCCCAGATTTGCGGAAACCGTCCGGTTGAAAACAGGTTTTTCGTCCTCCGGATCTTTGAACACCGAAAACACATCAGTTGTCGCACCGCCAATATCAACCCCGACCACTTCGATATCGTTCAATTTGGCAACCCGTTCGATGATTGCTCCGACAGCTCCCGGAGTCGGCATGATCGGTGCATCCGTCCAACTCATCAGAGTCTTATAGCCCGGCGCTTGCTGCATGACATGCTCCATGAACATATCATGTATCTTGTCCCGTGCGGGCCCCAGATTTTCCCGTTCCAGGACCGGCCGCAGATTATCTACAATCACCAGATCCACCTTCTCCTCAAGTGTACCGCTGACATTTTCCCGAGCATCCTTGTTTCCGGCATAGATTATCGGCAGTTTGTATCCGATACCCAGCCGCGGTTTCGGATCCGCTGCGGAGATCAACTCCGCCAACTCAACGACATGACTCAGGGTACCACCGTCGATCCCACCGGAGAGCAGAATCATATCCGGTCGAAGTTGCCGGATACGTTCGATTTGCTCATGGGGCAACCTGTGATCGTTTGAAGCGATGACATCCATGACGATAGCTCCCGCCCCCAAAGCTGCCCGTTCGGCACTTTCAGCCGTCATCGAGCGGACCACACCGGCAACCATCATCTGCAGACCACCGCCGGCAGATGATGTTGAAATGTATATGTCGGCACCGCGATTTTCGGTTCGTTCCTTGATAATCCTGTTATCCTCGTCCAATAACTCCCGTCCGGATAATTCCGCAAGTTCCTGAACGGAATTCAGCACACCTTTCGTGACATCTTCAAAGGGCGCTTCGACGGTTGTGGGAGCTTCACCCCGGTGCGTTTGACGGTACTCCCCTTTCTCCTCATCATACTGAATCAGAATCGCTTTCGTTGTCGTGCTCCCGCAATCAGTGGCGATAATCACCTTGATGTCTTCGGGTTTCTTGTTCATATCAATCACTCCTTCTTGGACAATTTAGAAGCTTTATATGATTTTCGCTTTTCTTCCCAGGTCTTTTCTTGAGTTTCAATAGCTTCTATGACGACCGGTATCGCGCCACGATCTTCCAGCATCTCCTGCAAGGCTGAATAATCGTTGCTGTTGAGAAAAGCTGTCACAAATGGATTAAAAAAAACCAAAACCTGACTCCCAATATAATTCAACGGAATAACGGATTCTAAAAACATTATCGCCGGAACCGTCAAGCGTTTTCGAACAACCCATTCTGCCAATTTGCGTATAATCTTCTCCTGCTGCGGATTTGGCTGAAACGGCTCTTCCGCTTCAACTCTAAAAGCTTTAGATACCGAACTTTTAAACTTTTGCCAACTCTTTTTCAAGTCTGGCTAACACCGCCTCCCTGTTGTTCTTAAACATCAAAAAAATTCCCCGAGTGTCAAACCAGAATCGCTTTGATTTTGCGGAGACAAAAACACCGGTTTGTGAGACACTATAGCGTGATACCTCTCTCCAAGGCAATGTTTTATGTAATACCAAACCCCTCTGCGTGATCCCATTACCATCGATGGTGTAAGTGATCTGCCGGTAAAACGGTGCAAGGGTTATCATGAAAACACCCAATGCAATCGCACAAAAAAACATCTCTTCCGTTACTTGATAGATAATGCCCAAAACAAAACCGACACTCATTAAACCGATAACTGACCTGATCGGGCGATCCGCCGCCAGATGTACTCGCCACGTATACCCATCTTCATTTTTCGACGCTTGTCTATTCAACCCCCTCCTTTTGTCCCTTATCCTTTTTTCGACGGGATGCTTCTGCGTGACGTTTTTGAATGCTGCTGATTTCTTCGATCATCTCATCCGGTGAAATCATGCCTTTTTTTGCCAGCAGCGACAGCAATGCCTCCATCGTGACATTCGTCGACAACAATAACTCACGAAACGACACATCCCGGACCTGCCCGGCATGTACGATCCGCATGGCAATATCTTCATCACGTTTCCCGGAATCTTTTTTTCTGTTGAACATCACTATACCTCTACCCTCTTTACATCATATGCACACAGTGTGACTTACCATTATAAAGATATCGTTAAACCCGGTGGAGTTCAATGCTTTTAAACCAGCTTACACGAATGGTTTTTTACCATCCGTTAAGCTGACGCCAATTTATTATTTCAGTATAATGATGAAAGATGTTTTTTTTCTGCTGATGAAAGGGATAAGAGTTATATGAAATGTTTATCATATTTCATTCTCCTCGCTGGCAGCCTGTTGTGGACACTGCCCGCTGGTTCTGCGGTATTAATCGTTCCTGAAGATTACGATACGATTCTCGACGCGTTCAATGCAGCAGAACCTCATGATACGATTTTAGTGAAACCCGGGATCTACTCCGGTGATGGCAATTGCGATATCTGGCTGTTCGATAAATCCGTAAACATTCTTGCGGACGGGTTGCCCGGTCAGATAGTCATTGACGGCGGAAACTCCAGAGGTGGATTCTCATTCCGAAATATTCCCGACAATCAAATGGTTGTTTCCGGTTTCACGTTTAAAGATTGTGCAGACGCTCTGATCGGAACCATTAACTTTTTCGAAAATTCTCCGGTAATATTCCGGAATTGTATGATTATCAATGGAAGGGCGACCAGCGTTGATCCCCCCGGTGAAGGCGGAGGTATCCGGATCTGGAAATCAAGTCCTGTCATTGAAGACTGCGTCATCCAGTCGTGCAGTGCGATGCAAGGTGGCGGATTCAATATTCTGGATACCTCCTATCCCGTGGTGACCCGCTGTCTGATTTCAGACTGTACTGGAGCGGGTATCCAGATATCTACTCATGGTGCGCCGGTATTCGAAGACTGCCAGATTCAATTTTGTACCGCTACGGAATTGAGTTTTACAGCTGGTGTTGGATGCTATTGGGATTCAGACGCCATATTCCGCCGCTGCTTAATTGCCAATAATTCCAATCCCATCTCCAGTGGAGGTGGTATTCGCGTCGAAGATTCGGCACCTGTGTTCACCAACTGTTTTATCGTGGAAAATCACGCGCTGGACTTCGGCGGCGGACTTCTATGCCGGGACAGCGCATTCCCTTCTTTTCAATATTGCACATTCTCAGATAATCAGGCGGATAAACGAGGCGATGGCGTGGCAACTATTCTGAACTCCAATCCCATCTTCGAATCCTCAATTCTATGGCATCCCAACGGCGAAGAATTTTATTCGGAAAATGCGGGTACCGTAACAGTAACATACTCAGATATCAGCATTACTTATCCCGGCACCGGCAACTTTTCATCAGATCCTCTGTTCGCCGGTAACGGTGATTACCATCTGACCTCCACTTCTCCCTGTATTGATAAAGGATTCGGCATGGATATCGATCATGATTATGATTCGGAACACCGGTGCAACACCGATAATTTTGACGTGGGAGCTGATGAATACTATGAACCCTACGATATTTACGTCGAGCTTGAAATGCCAAAACACACCTTTGTTCCCGGCGATGAATGCTGGCTTGATGCCCACTGTGCCAACTCAGGACCGGACCGCGGAAACCTTCTGCTTTATGTCGCTCTGGATGTATACGGAATCTTCTATTTCTGGCCGGAATGGAATGCGTTCGGATATGAAATTACTTCACTGACAAACGGAATTACTGACATTTCAATTTTACCTGTGTTCACATGGCCTGAAAATACCGGCGAAGCCAACGGTATATTCTTCTATGCAATCCTGACTAATCCATTTACAACAGAACTTTTTGGAACATTGAGTTCCTGGGAAATGAATTGGCATCCATAATAATCCTATCTTCTATTTTGTTTTCACCAAATTTATGATATAAGTATCTTTTGTGTTGGGGGAGAACACATTATTATCAAAGTTATGGTTTAAGGGGGAGTAATATTGAAGCCGATAACTTTCAAACCTGATCAATTGCGAATGATCATTATTGAATTGCAGGAAAAATCAGATCATGAAATTCTCGATGTCCCGTGGAACGTATCCGATCATGAACTGAAATTTGCCTGGAAACGCATGGCGCAACGATATCATCCCAGCAGATTTGATCCCAAGAGCCTTACCAATGAACACAAAATGCTTCTAAATGAAATCTGTCAGATCTTTTCACATGCTTACCGGCGGTTGAAAAAGGAAACCTCTCCTATCGAACTCCTGCCGCCACCCGATAAAATTGGCCGTTGTGATGATCCGCTGGACAATGATTAACCAGCTCAACTGTTACGATTCAGCCTGAATACAAAATTACTAGTACCAGCATCTTTTATTGTTTTTTTATATCCTTTTGTGGAATGAGTTTCTGAGTTTGAGTTTTCCAGACGATGATGCTAAGAGACTAACGTATCATTCATGGGAAAGGAATCTGGTATGGAAAAATCACCGTTTACATCGCACGAAACTGATGTCATCAGGTATCTGGACATCTTGTCTCAGCCGGCATCGCCCTTCTATGAACAGAATGTAATGAAGGCTGTCAAATCGATTTGCAAACCATTTCTGGATAAACCATCGGTTCAATATTACCAGGATCGTTTTGGAAACATATGTGTCAGTTTTTGGAATGCTTCCAAACCTCACACCCCTTGCCTCGCCGCAGCATCCCATATGGATCATCCGGGTTATGCGATCATTGAAAAGGACAGTTGCCGCCTGAAAGCCGTCATAAATGGCGGATTACCGAGGGATGAATCATTGCTGGAATCAAAAGCGCTGATCATATCACCGGATGAAGAGGTTTCCGCAGAAATAACCGGATTCGCTGATGATGAAAAAACATCGATTTGGATGGTCTCGGAAAAAGAAATGACCGGGAATTGCCGCGATCTGTTTGCCGTTCCTCTCTTGGAGCGATTTCTGATTGACCCGCCATTAATTCGCGGGCGAGCAATGGATGATCTGGTTGGCTGCGCCATTCAACTTGCCGTTCTGAAAAGACTTGTTCAGGACAATATTCCCGTTGATTATCTCGCAGTGTTTCATCGGGCTGAGGAGGTTGGTTTAATCGGCGCACAGGGAGCTTGTTCCCACCAGCTTATACCTAAACATGCCGTTGTCGTGTCTTTGGAGGCATCGAAAACCCTTGAAGGAGCTGAATCCGGTTCCGGAATTGTCATCCGTACCGGCGACAAACTTTATCAATTCGATCCCAATGCTCAACACATACTCGAATCTGCTGCAGCCAATATTTCCAGTCCGGGTTTCCGCTTTCAGAAACGAAGAATGGACGGCGGAACATGTGAAGCTTCTCTGTATCTGGCACATGGCTACGAAACAACCGCTCTTGCGGTGCCATTACTAAATTACCACAACCATGGTAATGGAAAACTCGAACCGGAAGCCGTTGCGATTTTTGACGTGAATACTGGCGTGGAACTCCTCTACCAAAGCTGTGTTTTTCTGGCAGATTATAAATATCTTCCCAGAAATTACGCGATTCAGAAATTTGAGTCATCATTTAATGAAGTCAGGAAATATCTGTTTTTGATGTCGTCATAGAATGTGGAGTGATTTGCGATGGAAAAAAGAACTTTTGACAGAGGTGACACATTAAAACCGCTTGAAACTATTGATTTGGATAAGATTACCTCATTTACGGAAATGCTGGAGGCTATGGGGCAAACCGCATTTACAGGTCGCCAACTCGGAAGAGCCTTTGACATTTTAACCGAAATGTTCACAGACACTGAAACCCTCGTCGTTATGACATTAAGCGGTGCGTTAACGGTGGCCAAACAGGGAAAAATCATCAGCGATCTAATCGATCGGAAATGCATCGATATCATAGTTTCTACAGGCGCTTTGCTGACGCATGGATTGATTGAGGGCATGGGTGTACAACATTTCATGGCAGAAAATCTGGATGATCATTCCGCGTATTTGAAGGGTTATAACAGAGTCTATGACACTATTGAGCTTGAAACCTCTTTCCAATCGCTCGAAGCTGTTATTTCCAAAAATATCGAGCGATTATTCCCGGCGATAACGGGACGGCAGCCGCCAGAAGGATCGGCAGCATTCTGTAGACGCCTGGGAGAACTATTTCTCGAACAATACCCCGAAGACAAAAATATTTTGTCCTCGGCAGCAAAAGCAGATGTTCCCGTTTATATCCCCGCATTTACGGACAGCGAATTATGTATTGATGTGGCTTTGCAGTATATCAAGCATCAGCAGGGTGTGGAAAAAGATCCCCTGGCATCGCCTCCCCTTCTACCGTTCAATCCAATGACAGATCTTTTGGATTATGCGCAGCGAATCGGGAAAACAACTAAAAAAATGAGTATATTCACTCTGGGTGGCGGTGTTCCCAGAAACTGGGCACAACAGGTCGCACCTCTATTTGATATCATGAGACAAAACGGATTTGAGGTTCCTCGACGGGCATTTCAAAACGGTGTGCGCATTTGCCCCGAACCGGTTCACTGGGGAGGATTGTCCGGTTGCACCTACCTGGAAGGCGTATCGTGGGGAAAATTCATCGATACGGCAAAAGGAGGAAAGTATGCGGAAATTTATGCGGAAGTGACCGCGGTATTTCCGCTTTTGATAAAAGCCATCTTTGAAAAAATTGATGCGATGAAATCGTGAGTTTGGGATTGAAAATGAGGACATATCGTTTTAAAGTTGCCTCTGGTTTATCAATAACACGTAACAATCATGGGAGGTTAAGCAAATGGGACGTTCACTGTTAATACCTCGGTATATGTTTTTGACCAAAGGAGTTGGATTCCACAAGGACAAATTGAATTCATTCGAAGATTCTCTTCGGAATGCCGGTATCGAAAAATTCAATTTGGTTACGGTTTCCAGCATTCTACCGCCTGCATGCAAAATCATCAGTAAAAATCGAGGATTATCTTTATTGCAACCCGGAGCTGTCATTTATTGTGTTATGTCCCGTCTGGATTCCAACGAACCCAACCGACTCCTGTCATCAGCAATCGGTGTGGCCGTCCCGGCAGATCGCGACAAGGCATACGGTTATATTTCCGAGCATCATGCGTACGGACAGACAGCTTCTGTGGCAGGCGACTATGCAGAGGATCTGGCAGCCCAAATGATTGGAACAACACTTGGTATCGAGGTGGATCCGGACCAGGCCTGGGATGAAAGAAAACAGGTTTACCTCGCCAGCGGACGAATTTTTCAAACCCGAAATATCTGTCAGTCATGCAGAGTTCCGAAAGATGGTCGATGGGCTACAGTGATAGCGACGGCAGTATTCGTTATCTGATATTCGCGTCATGCAATTTCTCGATTACCCGATTCAAGACATCAATTATGAAAACGCCAAAGTGGTGATAACTCCGGTGCCTTTCGAGGCTTCGGTGTCATACGGCAAGGGAACAGCCGGCGGTCCTTCAGCCATTCTTGAAGCGTCATCGCAAGTTGAACTCTTCGATACATTCTTTAAGCGTGAATGTTCTGCTGGAGAGATATATACAACATCAGAAATTGATACGATCTCCGGCTATCCCCAAATGGCAGAAACACTAAAAAATCATGTTGTCAAACTGCTGTCGGACAACAAATTTCCGGTAATTCTCGGCGGTGAACATGCACTCTCCATCCCGGTAGCGGAGGCGTTTTTTTCCAGGTATCCGGAAGGAACAATCATCCATTTCGATGCGCATGCCGATCTGAGACATGAATACAATGCCAACCCATATTCCCATGCCTGCACTCTGAAGCGTATCTGGGAGCTCGGTTGTCCGACCATCAGCATTGGCATTCGATCGATGTCCAGAGAAGAGTGGGATTTTGCCATTCAGCAGAATATCATCCTGCTTTCACCTGAGGATACGACATTCTGGGAAAGCTTGCGCATTACACTCGCCGACAAATCCGGCCCGGCATGGTTAACCTTCGACGTCGATGGCATGGATCCCTCCATTATGCCGGCAACAGGTACACCGGAACCCGGCGGGTTCTCATGGGATGAAACGATGCGAATCCTGATGATCCTGTCCCAATCCCATCTCCAATTCGCCGGATGTGATGTTGTCGAATTCGCTCCAATTAACGGATTCCATGCCGCCGATTTTACAATGGCAAAACTTGTCTATCGCATCATACTCGCACTGGCTATCCATTAAGAGACATGAAAAAATTACGAATATAGTATTGACAATGCATAAAAAAACCTTTTATTAGTTAAGAGTAGTCTATGAACACATTTTATCAAAGATACATCGGGAGAAAATAAATAGGTTTTAATTATATATTCTATCCAATCACTCTCAACCCAACTTTTAAAAAATGTTAATAGGGAGTTTATGATGAAGCAGAGAGAAGAATCCGCTTGGTCCGAAATTGATGAAAGCGGGGAGCTTCGCCGGAAGAAAATGCAAATTAGTCTACGGAAATCAAAATCACGTCAGCGCATCGTCGGCAATGATGAGGAAGACAAGCTGATCCCTAAAAAGAAATCTCTGAAAACGAAAGGATATTTCAGCGATACGGACGAATGGGACGATGACGATGATATTATCTTCCTTTATAGGCGGCAGGGTAAAGTCGATTCCGATAAAACACCATTGAAAGACGACGACGAATTTGATACAGATACTTCCGAAGAGAACGCTTCTGCCCAAAAGGAAACCCCACAAAATTAGAGCGCCATTCAAAAAAATTCTTATTGTTCTGCTGACAGTCCAGGGATTGTGGTGTTTGAGTGAAAACGTAACTTTGAGTAATAATATATCAGCCACTAATCCCAACATCGTATTAATCAGCATCGATACATTACGGGCTGATTATCTGGGCTGTTATGGGTATTCACGTGCCTATACACCCAATATTGATCGACTGTCCAATCAGGGAATACTTATGCATCGTACCATTTGCTCAATACCGCATACCACACCGTCACATGCATCCATTCTTACCGGGCTCTATCCTAAACATCACGGTTCCCGGGATAATGCCTATCCCATACAACCCGACATCATGACATTGCCGGAATATCTGGCAGACTATGGATATGCTTCCGCCGGATTTGCCTCTCACTTCTTGCTGTCACCCAAATGTTCCCGCCTTAATAAAGGTTTTGATCACTATGACGTCCCACTACGTCCGAATTATATGACATTTACGGATCAGAATGGTAACAGCGCGATCATATCCAATAAATTCGTACCGGCACCGGAAATCGTTGCAAAAGTCAGACAATGGCTACCGGAATCCCGGCAACCGTTTTTTTTATTTATACACTTCTATGACTGCCATCGACCGCACCGGACACAACCGCCGTTTAAACTGATGGATTTGCCCGGCTCTTACGGCCGGGAGGTTGCTCTCGTCGATCAGGCTGTCGGGCATATACTGAGCGCTCTGGAAGAATCGACAACACTACCTACCTATGTCCATCTTGTCGCCGATCATGGCGAAAGTCTTGGGGAACACAACTATAGAGGACACGGAACGCACCTTTATTTCCCATCTCTGGAGGTTCCATGGATCATCGGCGGCCTGAAAACTCAACTGCCAAAAAGCATCACAACAAATCTGGCAAAAACAATCGATATCACTCCCACAATCCTGCACATGGCAGATGCCAACGCAAATACCTCTTTTGATGGAGAAAACATTCTGGATGCAGCTTCATCGAAAACTCAGTACGCAATGAGTGAATCGGCGAGTTGTTATTCTTCTGAGACAGGAAAACGGATTCGATCCGTGAGAAATGACCATTACACATTGATTTATGGCCCGGCATCGGGTATCCGCGAGCTATATGACGAAACTAATGATCCGGCGGAGTTGAAAAATCTTTTTAACATGAAACACGAAATCGTTACTGACCTGCTCGCAGCTTTGGAAGTCTGGCATAGTGACGATCCCGGAGTAGATAACAAACCGGAAAACGAGTTGGAGCCGGAAATACTCACAGAACTTCGTAGTCTGGGATATGTGCTTGAGAGCAGCGATTGACATCCTCACCCATCACTCTGTTCATCAGCGAATAGCATGCCATTTCCGTTTTGTAAGCGCAGCGGCAAATGTCGCCAGCGGAACATCGAATACCGGATGCCGGTAAATGCTATACCGGTTCCTGCCTGGATGTATCACTCCCGGGAAAAATGCGAAAGCCGCTTCATAACCGCTCAACTCCACCAGCCTTTGCGTCTCCTCTGTAAAATCCTCCGGTTGCCCGTTCGGATACGCGAATACCCGGCATGATGTACCGCAATTCGCTTCGATGGCTTTCCTGGAATCGGCAATCTCACTACTCTGCCGCTCCAAATCACACTCGGACAAAATCGGATGACATACCGAATGCGAACCCATGGTGAAATGATTCTCGGACAACATTTTTACCTGTTCCCAGGACAGCATGGGAAGTGATTCATGGGGATCAGGCAATCCGCTGAATCCCAACTGCTTTGCCAGAGATTTCAATTCATCATTCCTGAAGCGGTCATCCATTCTCTTTAATGCTCCGGTTAGTTTCCGGACACCAGAAGCTATTTCCTCCGTCGAACCGCATAAGTCCAGATTCAGCGGAGTGTCTTTTCCCGAAAACAACGAAATGTTTTTGCAGTTCGAATGATAAAGCATGTTATACAGAATATTTGTCCACAGCGATTTACCGGTGCCGATACATCCCGTTGTCAAAAAAACCGTTGCGGGAATCGACAGTTCCCGGAATAATGGTAACGCGATATCGATGATATCTCTGTAGCCGTCATCGAATGTCACCATAACAGCATTTTCCGGAATCGACCCACCACCGGAAAACCATCTCAAGAACTCATCCATGCTGATAATCGGATGATGGGACGACAGATAGCGGATCTGTTGCTCAAAATCCAATGAATCATACCGGATACCGAGGATCGATTTGAGGAAATCCGGAGGATCCAGCGTATGATAAGCAAGAATGATGGGAAACGATCGGGGAGCCAGCTTTCTCATCGCGGAAAACACACCCATTCGAAACAACAAAGCATTTCGTATGAAATTAAAAGCGTTCATCAGTTCACGTTCGCGATTCCGATAAAATATCTACGGGTGTAAGTGACCTTTGAAACATCACTCAAATATCACTCCGGGCGCAAGCGAAGACCCTGAACCTTGCCGGTATGATGAGTGATCCCAACACGCTTCTTCGTTTCAACCCGGATGGCAATTCATATTTTTGCGATACTTCATTCATGACATGTCACCAGTGACACGAAATGCCATCAATCCGCCGTTCCTGATACGGAGATGGCGTCGATGAGAATATCAGGGCTGAACGCAATTGGATTGTAGCCGAGTTCGTTTCCGATACCGATAATCCTGTGAAAATCGGAATAGATATTCCCTGCAATCATTGTATCCATAGCTCTTCCGATAATAGAACCCTTTTTAACATAGAATCCGATTCCGACATTCATGGAATATTGGCCTTGTATAATATTACCGGAGTGAAAACCGATCACGTCATTGACGATAATGCCTTCATCAATCATTTTCACAAGTTCATCCGTCGATTTCTCTCCCGGCATCATGACAAGATTGTTAAAGCGGGGATTCGGATTGACTTCTATACCGCGGGTCCACATGGAACGTTTGATACCGTTACCTGTGGAACCATGCCCATCTTTTGCGCCATTGTTTAAATCAAAAATGAATTGTTTGAAAACACCATTGCTGACAATCATTTTCTTTCGCGTGGGAACGCCTTCATCGTCAAAGGGTGTGGAACCTGGAGCCCAGTTCATGGTCGGGTCATCCACAAGCGTCACATTCTGTCCGAAAATCGGTGTGTCTACTTTTTCAATCAATGGAGTAACTCCCCGTACTTTCTGAGCACCGTTTGCACCTTCCAAAATCCGGTACAATAAACTCCATGTTGACGAAGATCTAAACAGAACCGGCATTTTCCGAGTCGGCACTTTGACTTCATGTTCTGACAACCGGTTTTCTTCTATCAATTCGTTTATGATTTTTTCCGGAAAGGTAAAGTATTTGCAGGAAGTGATTTCTTTGTTTATTCCCTCCTTGGAATTCTTGTACATTGACAGCAGACACACGGTATACATGGTTCGAGTGTAGGTTTCAGCTTTTCCGGAGGTATTCAGGATGGTTACCGTTGAGATTTCATTGTCAAAATAAAGGTTCAACGGCAGATCCGGGTATTGTTTTCGCACATAATCATAAATATCTTTCCCGTCATGGACCATTTGATCGGGAGACAGTTTCATCAGTTCCTCATCACATATTTTCGCACCGTTGCCGGTGATGTTCTCTTTGGGAAATGTGAATGTCACCTCCGGTCCGACTTCTGCGGCTTTCAATGCCGCCTGAAGCATCCATTTGGGATCAACTGTAGCCGAACCGTAAACGACGCCGATTTTGCCGTTTTTCACAACGCGAAGCGACACCTCGTCCAGGTCTCTTGTCAAGCTGTCCGATTGACGCCAATTGTAGAAATTTAGCGGTGAGGATATCTTTTTCAGATGATAGACTTCCGCCTGGTCAGACTGTGCAGATGCCAAAGCCAGCAGTTTTTCCATATCAACCTCCGATCACGACACTCTTGATCAAAACACTCGGTCCGCCCGTACCCGATTTATCCAGCATCTGCATGTCAAACAACCCGGCACGTGTTTTGCCGCATCCGCCGCCTTCACTCATTTTAAAATCGTTACCCACAAGAACAATATTGTTCAATGTTTCAAAAACATTGCCCGAAATATTGATATCTTTAACCATTTTGCCAAGTCGTCCGTTCTGAATTTCGTATCCGTATTGCGCACCAAATGTAAACAAATCACCCATGGTCTGTCCGCCTTTTCCACCGCACAGATAATATCCTGATCCGGTTTCTTCGAGCAGTTCGTCAAATGTGGATTTTCCGTTTTCGATGTAAATGTTGGACATTCGTACCAGTGGCATGAAACGGTAGTCACAGGCACGATAGTTACCGGTCAAAGAACCGTTCAACTGATGAGCGGTAAGGCGTGAAAACAGGCGCCCGCTCAGTATTCCGTCTTTTACGAGATATGTTTTTCGCGATCGGACACCCTCATCATCATAGACATACGTTCCGCTGGCGTGAGGATAATCGCCTTGATCGACGATATTCATGCAGGGATTGCCCAGCGGTTTGCCGATAACCAACAGCTGCTGCAAACTTGTATTGTTAACGGTGTCATCGGATTCCGAAAGGTGACCAAACGCTTCATGTACAAAAACTCCAGCCAGATCCTGATCTGCGATGATGCGATGCACGCCTGGTTTAATTGGTTCTGCCTTGAGCAGGTCGGCTGCCAGATTGGCTCTTTTTTCAACCTGATCATGGCGATTCAGCAACCGGTTGTAATCGGAATCAAAGCCGAGGGCAAGGCCGAGGGATTCCGTCGTATTGCCGTTTTTCGACATTATTCTGCACGTGAAATAGCATTGAACAATTTCCTGGGTAATGCGGGAACCCTCCGAATTGACATACGTTTTGTAAGTATCCGTCTCATTATAGCTTCCAAATGCCGTAAAAACCTGCCGCGTGCTCAAAACGAGACTCAAGTAATCCCTCGCCATTCTCACTTTTTCATCGAAATCAACAGTACGTGGATCCGTCGTCATGTCGGCTTTTACGTCATCCTCCACCACCGGCGCGGGAAAAAGACGATTTGTGTTGTCAAATACCGACATGGCTTTAGCGCTCTTGCACGCCTGTCTAACAGCGGAATCGAGGTTCTCTATAGCAGTAAACGATGCACCCGCATATCCGCCATTTTTCAACGCGGTAACGCGACCGCCTTTTATAACAGTTGAAATTACATTTTGAATTTCCATTTTATTGAAAGAAATCGTTGTTGAACGAGTCTCTTCAAACATGGCATCCGTAAAATCAGCATCTGATTTCTGAATATGTTTCACCAAAGTATGTTTCATCACCAACTCCCTATAACCTTAATCCAAGCTGCATATCGTCTGCTAATCTGCAGAGATTCTCTCCGTCAATAACTGTAATGTGCATCTAGTACGCCCAGAGCCAGTGATGTCAGTTTTGTTTCCTCGCTGTCCGCGCGCGATGTCAGGATAACCGGAGCCGTTGTTCCAACCACGACGGCGGCGACGATACTGTGTGCCATGGTTGTGAGGGTCTTGTAGATCACGTTTCCTGAATCCATATCGGGAGCGAGTATAATATCGGCTTTCCCCGCAACATCACCTTTGACGCCTTTAATTTGCGCGCTGTGTTCATCGACCGCATTATCAAACCCAAAAGGACCTTCGACAAATGCATGTTTAAACCTGCCATGTTTCGCCATATTCGCAAGCTCCGCTGCATCAACGGTCGAGGCTATCTTGGGGTTGACCTTCTCAATGGCAGCCACGCACGCCACCCTGGGTTTCTCCACACCGATAACATTCGCAACCTTGATGGCGTTATCAATAATTTGAGCTTTTTCTTCGAGATTCGGTTTAATATTAAACGCTGCATCCGTGATGATCAACAGTCTTGAAAAACCGGGTATCTCATGTATTGCCACATGACTCAACAAATGGCCTTCCTTTCGCAATCCGGAATCCTTGTTTAATACAGCTTTCAGAAACTGGCTTGTGGATACAGTTCCCTTCATCAGAAAATCCGCCGTCTTCTCCCTGACCAGTTTCACAGCAGTCTGCGATGCGTCATCACCCGCTTGACAATCGATAATTTGAAAATCAGGCGGATTCAATGAATGTTTCTTGGCAAACGGCTCGATAATGTCTTTCGGCCCCACTAAAAATCCCTTGATCATCTTCAGGTTGTAAGCATCCCGCAATGCCTCGAATATCTCATCCTCTGCCGGATTTGCCACAGAGATTTTTTTGGGACCGACTTTAGCAGCTAAATCCCTGAGCTCTGCCAAACTCGCTATTCTCATCGATCACCTCCTGTTATTCGAACCTCAACATTTACTTTTTCTCATCTTTCTGAAAAGATGCGAAGTTGTAATTTAGTCGGGTTTGACAAAAAAATAAAACGAAAAATGGTTCCTCGTGTAACATGACTCAGAAATCCTCTCTATCAAAAACAGTTCTACTCATCAATCCACAACACCACCGGAACTGGAAATTTAAAGAGAGTATTTATTCATTTCCCATCGGGCTGATGTATCTGGGAACGGTATTAAAGCAGTCGGGATACCATCCCGTTATTATCGACACATGTGTTGATCCGGATTATGAATCCAAAATCCAGAAATACCTGCCGGGATCAATCTATGCGGGTGTTTCGGCAATGACTCCCCAGGTACCTCACGCAATGGAACTGGCATCCCTGATCCGAAATATTGCTCCGGAAACACCGATCGTTTGGGGTGGAATTCACGTGTCGCTTTATCCGGAAAGTTGTCTGGATCCGCTATGCGATGTGTCGGTAATCGGGGAGGGAGACAGAACGTGTGTCGATCTGGCTCACGCCCTCGAAACCGGCGGGAATCTCGAGTTGGTTAAGGGAATAGCCTTCGCAGAAAACAATCGGGTGATTAAAACACCGACACCGGAGTTGCTCGATGCATCGACGCTGCCGTTCATCGATTACGATCTGGTGGATCCCGAATCATATATCACTGCTTATGTTATTCAGGAACATCGAATGGCTCGGGTTATACCCATTCACGCTGCCAGAGGATGTCCATGGCACTGCACGTTCTGTATAAACACCACGTTAAACGAGCAGCGAAGGTACCGGCCGCGACCTGCAAAAGCCCTTGCCGATGAAATAGAAGCTCTGCGAAATCGTTTCCGGATTGAGGGTTTCATCATTCAAGATGAGGAATTTTTTGCGGATCGTGACAGAATCCTTCGTTTTTTAAACGAAATCGAAAATCGTGGAATGACGGATCTGAAATATTATGCTACCAGCCGGGTAAATCATTTTCGTCCCGGATACATTGACCGGAAATTTTTGGAAAGACTGAAACGCTGCGGATTTGTTGATTTGGTTTTCGGTTTTGAATCCGGATCGAGGCATTGCCTGGAAATTATACAGAAGGAGATAACCGTCGACCAGGGATTGTACACTGCAACGCTGCTTGCGGAAACCGGATTGAAAGCCGTATGGGGGTTTATCATGGGATTGCCCGGGGAAACCCGCGAAGATCTTTTAAAAACGCTGCGAATCATGGAAAAGCTGCGCCGTTTATCGTCCAATAATTATTTTATCGGACCTCAGATTTTCAGACCGTATCCCGGCTCAAAACTGTATCAGAAGGCCTTGCAATATGGCTTGCGGGAGCCAAAAAATCTCAGGGAATGGAGTCGACTTGAATTCACTCCCGAAGGCTGGTTCGGCTCCGAATCCCTTCCCTGGATTCCGGAGGAAAATCGTGCTCTGGTGAAATATATTAATGTCCTTGCACCGGTTTATTTCAACCGGAATTATCTGCGGACTCAGTTTCCCGGCACATTGTTTCATAAATTTTTAAGAGTCCTGTTCGCACTGCGCCTGGCATACAATATATGGATTTTCCCTCACGAATACCGGCTTCGAAATGTCGCCGCCAGGTTTTTACCGCGATGATGTCGCTAGATCATCCAGAAAGTGCCACAAATATAATCCCGATGACCGTCATAATAATGGAAACCAGCTCCCAAATATTCAACTTCTCTTTCCAGAAAACCATTCCGGCAATATTGATAATCACAATGGTGCCGGCACCGAATAGCGAAAAAACAGCAGCAGCAGGCAGACGTGCCAGAGCATCTATCAGAAAAAATGAAGAAAACAGATTGGGAATGCCGACAGCTATGCCCATGATGATATCTCTAAAAATGGGAATGTCACGCCGGTAGACCAGTACCGCAACGCTGTACACGAATGCGGAGCAAAACGTGGTGAGTAAAAACAGCGGTTTAAAATCAAACGATGCATACTTCTGAAAAATCTTATTGCTGAATTCTGCCATACCGCCCCAGAAAAACAGTGCAAGCAAAGAAAATCTTAGTGATTTCAAAGATTTCATGGAAGGAATATTGACCGCCAGAAGCGCAAAACCAGCGAATCCCATTCCGATCCATTGAAAACGGGATGGTATTTCGCGCCAGATAACGACGGACAGAATCATCGGAAGGAATATGCCGAGTTTGGCAAAAGCTCCCGATATGCCCGCACCATATTTTTTGACGCTGATCTGATAAAAAATGAAGGAGCAGAAAAAGAAAATGCCGGCAATGCCGCCTGAAGTAACCGCCCACACAAAACCGTGGCTTTCCGTCAAGATCGTTGAATCGGAAACGGCCACAAGAACTGTCTTAAGTAAATTGAACCAGTTTCCCTGAAAGTTTAAGGGTATTCCCTGCAGAGCGATGAATAATCCACTTATGGCGGAAGCGGTCAGATAGTTAAAACAGGTAATCGTATACCGGTTCATCTTACCGGTTTCGGTGATTTTAAAGATCAGTGCGATCGTGGAGCTACAAGCGATGGCCAGAAATAACGAAATCATAGTGACAACCTGCGTGAAATTTGTGGATAAAGGTCACTCACGTCGGCTGTCTGCCCCTGCCAAACGCTTAAAAACCTTCATCATTCGATCGACGCGCTGTTTATGGGGCGGATTATGCCAAACGCCATTTTTCTTGAGTGTGGAACCTACGATAAATGCATCGGCAAAAGGAAAAACCATGTTGATGTTTTCCGGCGTCACTCCGGAACCCACAATTTTTAAAACGGATGGCGCTTCAAGGTTTTTCAGTGATTCGACATCAACAGGTCTGCCGGTGACAGTACCGGTGATCACGATGCCATCTGTCAGAAAAAACCGTGCTGCATCCGCAGTATATTGCAGATCGATGTCGGCAGTGATGGCATGTGACGCGTGTTTTTTCTTGATATCTGTAAAAACAAGGATGTGGTTGGCGTTAAGTGCTGAGCGTCTTCTGAGAAGATCGCCAGCGCAAGCATCAAAGAATCCCTCGTCCGCTATGTGCCCGAAAA
>JAFGJC010000118.1 GCA_016929305.1 candidate division CSSED10-310 bacterium
GCGTCTCGGTAGGCGTATTGGTCGGGGTATTAGTAGGAGTATTAGTTGGAGTGTTGGTCGGGGTGTTCGTCGGGGTGTTCGTCGGTGTGCTGGTGGGCGTATTCGTGGGTGTGTTAGTGGGTGTGTTCGTGGGCGTTTC
Organism: candidate division CSSED10-310 bacterium; assembly: GCA_016929305.1. Classification (GTDB taxonomy): domain Bacteria; phylum CSSED10-310; class CSSED10-310; order CSSED10-310; family JAFGJC01; genus JAFGJC01. The sequence continues at coordinate 140 of JAFGJC010000118.1, forward strand.
CGTCGGTGTCATCGTGGGTGTTTCGGTGGGTGTCGGTGTCGGCGGGTAGCCATCGCAGGGTCCCGTACTTGACGTCCACCAGGGTATAAATGCAACATCGTCACTCACCGAATTCCCCGTTCCGTGAGGATTTTCAGCCGCATGATAAGGTCCGCTCGCATCCCCCCACCAGTTGCACGTGGCGTCCACCTCCGTCGACTGATTCCCGGATGCGTCCATGCCATACGTTGTATTCCCGGATATTGTATTTCCTGAAAAGGTGTTGTTGCCGGAGGGATACCAGACACCCTCCTGGTAGCTTGCATCCGCTTTGATACCGGTTCCGCTGCCGGTAAAACTGTTGCCGGTGATGCCATTGCCCGACGATCCCAACAACCTGAGGGCAGTGCTGGCACCGGTCACCGTGTTGCCGGTGACGGTATGGCCGCCTGACCGCCAGAAACTGATACCAATCGATGTGGCGGTTATCTGGTTGTTGTCCGTGATCGAATTGTTGTCACAGTTCTCACCCAGAAAAAAACCATCCCGCGGACTATCCGATACGATGTTACTCTGAAGGAAATTACCAGTGGATCCCATTTCGATATCACCGCCTACGGCATCCGCATTGTCCAGAGCGATGGCATCAAGTCCGTTGCCCGACAGCTCGTTCTGCTGAACCGTATTTCCGGTGGTGCCAACTAATGCAATCCCATAAGCGGCATTGTCTTCAACCATATTATCATCGATCGTGTTTCCTGATCCCATGATCACACCGATGCCGGTTGCGTTGGCGGTGACGGTATTGCCCGAAACAGAACAACTGGATACGTTATTGAGCAACACTCCGGCATCCGATGTTCCGGTTCCGGAGTTGCGTATGGTGAAGTCTTCGACGGTCACGGAACCAGTCGTGACGGTCACAACCACTCCGGTACCCCCGCCATCAATAAAGGTCAGGGTCGGCCCGGCTGTCGCCTGCAATGTCAGCGCCTTACCGATACTCACATTCTCGGAATACGTTCCGGCAGCCACTAATACCGTGTCTCCTCCCGCTGCGGCGTCTATTGCTGACTGAATGGCGGTATAACATGGTGATTGACCGCCGCATGTCGGATCATCATCATCCACATACAGCAGTGCTGCTTCCGCAGACTGACACATCACGCCCGTCATAACAATCACGCCAAGTACAAAAACCAGCGCTCCAGCTAATGAAAAATCACTCGCCCGGTTCACAAAAACCTCCTTTCAAAGCCAGATCTGCTCGCGATCCAAGCTTTTAATCAAATGTAATGACACTATAACTATACAAAATACTTTTCGCTTTGTCACTACAATTTATAACAGAAAAAGTAATAATGTTGCTAACAGTATGCATATGCAATTGATTTATATTCTGAGGTTGCTGTAATTTTCAATAACTGAAGACTGTTCTTCGTTTCTAAAAAATCTTGATAAACAATCAAGTTTATTTTCTTTTTCAAAAGGAGTTATATGTATGCACCTTTTTTGTATACCTTAATCGGTTGAGCCGATACTATGAAGTGAATCGTTCTGATATAATTCCAAACCGCATACAAACATTCCGGGCATAGATTTCCATGGATGTTGTCAGACTCCGGATCAGGATTCCGTTTGGGTTGTTCCTGCATGTTCCGGTATGGGAGTAAAAATGATCGGAAACGAAGTGGAGATTCGTAACGGTTCCGAGGTTCAGGTTTCCCGGTGCACGGTTGATAACATCACGGTTGTAATGGAATAACGATAAAAATTAGTATTCCATTGTTATGAACAAGTAAGAATGCTTTGAAAATAGTCACTTATGGAATTCCGATACATATTCCAGCGGAAAACCTCTATATTTGTGTTTTTTCGGTCATTTCCTGAGCGAGATCCAGGAGGTAATCCGGCGGAACGCGGCCCTCCATGGTCCAGACCCAGCCCCTGGCAGCCCAGGTGATCCGGTTGAGCAGAACCTTTGTCCTGTCACTGCTGATTTGATAGCTGCCGGATTCGAGCGTTTCCGGTGATTTTTTGATCTGGAGCACGATCACGTGACCATACGGCGATACGAACGGAATGCACGCTGCGCCGCCTGATGTTTCAATGTTACCGGTATATGCGGCGTAAGGTCCGTGCGAAGTCAAACCACCCGGAAGCGAAACAAATCCATTTCCCGGAGAAAGATTTAATGTCGCCTTTTCCGGTTCATGCGGCAGATAAATGGCATACGGATTTACCGGGTAGCTGTAATCGAAGAGAGCTGTGCAGTTCACAGAATCCTGATCGGAGTTGAATGTTGCGGGTTGCCGCATCGTTTCGCGGTAGGATTTAAGTGCATATCCTGCGGCAAAACAAACCACAGCGACCAATGCATATGCGGGAACAAGCCGCCAGGAAGATTTCCGCGGTACGGGGAGGCGTGATGCAATCTCGTCCCACATGTTATTCATTTGCCGTGGTGAGGGTTCTGGAGCCTGAGTATGGTTCAATATGTCCAATGACCGTTTCAGCAGGTCAACATATTGCTGGCATTCGGGGCAGTTTTTCAGATGCGCCTGTATAATATCGGCATCAGAACCATGCGCATAACTGTCAAGTTTGGATAGGATCAACTCACGAAGGGTTTCACAGTTCATGGCTGCCTCCCCGGCCGGCGCGAAGCCGGTCCATGATGATTTCCCTGGCTCGTTTAAGACGGGACCGGACAGTACCTTCCGGGATGTCCATTCGTTCGCTGACCTCCCGAGTATCATACCCCTCCATGTGCCTTAGAACAACAACCTCCCGGAATTCCGGATCCATCGTTTTTAGAATTTCACGGAGTTTACCACTCAATTCCAGATCGCTCATGCCGTTTTCGACTGACCGAGCTGTGCCGTCAGCATTGCCTGATACAATTTGGGGTTCGACCTGTTCACTATAGAATGCCCGTCGCCGCCACATTTCTCTGCTGGTATTGATGCATATTCGGGTCAACCATGCGGATTCATGGTTTTCATCGGTATAGGTGTGAAAGGATCTGAATGCGCGGTAAAAGGTTTCCTGGCAGAGATCTTCGGCCTCGCCGGCCTGGAATCCCGAAAGTTTCCAGGCCAGCCCGTATATTCTGCGAATATTTCTTTGATAGATATTTTCAAATTGTTTTCTGCTGTCAGATCTCAACGAAAACCTCTTTATTTTTGTGATGTCGGCGGTTCCTTGGGAACCTCACCTCCCAGCGATTTGATCAGTTCAACAGCAGAATCCTTGGGCAGACTTTCCGCCCATTCCGCCATTTTCCGTATCCGTGCATCGGCATCGCGTTTCCCTTCCTCAATCACTTTCCGGCAAATTTCCTTTGCCTCCTGAGTTTCATCGAACGCATTGATCTCCGCGGTTCGAAGAAGTATTTCGACTTTTATCGGCAGATATTTCAATGTGGGATAAAGCCGCGCGATTTCCTTGAATGTTTCGGTCGCCTGGGGCGGCCATGCATCGCCGTTACGGAGCTTGTTTTTCACAAAATCCCGAAGCGCATCATTATAGGCCGTTTTTTCGGCAAGATAACGGGCGCATGCTACTGCTTTTGGACCATCACCCTTCGCAATGAATAAATCGCCGAACCCTTCAACTCCTTCCGTCAAGATTGACATGGTGATCAAATCCTGGATGATGGTAATCCCGGGTTCCTCCCAGAATTGCAATCCCAGAATAACAGCCTTGGCAAACCACTTCTCGGCGGTCGCATAATCTTTTTTCTCAAGCGCTTCCTGACCTTTTCGGGCAAATGTCTTGGCGGCTGACCGGTACAGCTTCATCATCGGTATCATCTGCTCATATGGCGGCAGTTTCATGTCCAGAGAATAGGGGAACACGCAACGGCCGCATTCGATGCCCTGAAGCACCAGCTTATAAGGTTCGCTGTTCTCGTCCAGATACCCGTCTTTTACTAAATTCTCATCGTTCCGAAGCATTTCTTCCGCCTTTTGATAAGAATCCGCTGCGTTGCAATCCCCGGCAGGTTGATTCACAAGTTGATATATCTCGGAAAGATCCGGCGGTTGAGGGATCAATTCATCTGCTGCGCAGACTGCAGAAAACAGAAACATAAAACCCGTTAATATCAGCATTCTTTTCACATGTACCTCCCTTAGTTTACGGTTGATCGGGATCCCATAATAATTAATGAACAAGGTAAAGAAACGTTCCCGACTTTTTTCAGTTAACTGTTTCCTCCAGAACCGCCGATACCGGTGTCAGACTTGATCTTATCCTTTGACATCATTATACTCAAGAACAAGAAAAACATGAACGATGATATGGTGTTGCAAGATTTGGAATCCATGTATGTCGGGATTATCGGGGAGGTGGAAGATGAAGCCATTAAAAATGGTATTTTGGGGGAGTTTTTTCTTAAGTTGTGTCATTTTAATCAATGGTAGCGTTTTATTGGCGGATGTTTGTGAAACTCCTGACAACGGTTTGGGAACGGTGGATCTGCCGGCGCCGTGCTCGTATACTGCGCCGCTGGGTCCCATGATGATCATCGACGGCCTGCCGCCGGGAACGACCCTTGAGCTGGATCCTGAATTTTCAAATTTCGCATGCAGCAA
>JAFGJC010000119.1 GCA_016929305.1 candidate division CSSED10-310 bacterium
TGCAAGGTCATCTAATGCCTGCCAGAAACCTTTTGTCGGGCTGGGTGCTTTGGACGCTTTAATCTCAACCGCAATCCGCCGATTGCCCTTCTCTATCAGAAGATCTACCTCGGCGCCCGCTGCGGTTCGATAAAAACTTCCCTTCCAATGTGATAATTCACTTAAAATATTTTCGATAACCATTCCTTCCCAAGATGCCCCGAAATTGGGATGTCCCAACAGATCATTGATCGATTCGATACCAAGAAGTGAATGAAGTACACCGCTGTCTCTCAAATAGACTTTGGGAGATTTGATCAGACGTTTCTTCAGATTTGGTGTATAAGAATTCAATACCCTGACCATGTAAGTTTGCTCAAGCAAATCAACGTACCGGCGGATTGTATGATGGGAAACATCCAATGATTGACCCAGTTTTGAACTGTTCAAGATCTGGCTGTGATTGTGAGCCAGCATCCGCCACAACCGCTCCATTCGGGATGCCGAAATGTTGAATCCAAGCTGAGGAATGTCCCTTTCAAGATATGTTCTTACAAAATTACGCCGCCATTCCAAACTGAAAAAGTCATCAACTGCCAGAAAACTGTCCGGATAACCTCCTCTCAACCAGAACCGCTGCAGGTTATCATCGGTCAGTCCGTTTACTTCAGACAACAGGAACGGACTCAATTCGAGATAGGCGATCCGTCCGGCAAGAGATTCTGAACTTTGCATGATGAGATCTCGTGATGCGGATCCCAGAATGATGAGCTGACCATTCTGTCTCTTTTGGTCTACAATACTGCGAAGATCCAGAAACAATTCCGGAACTCTTTGAATCTCATCAAGGCAAACTACTCGATCAGGATTCATCTGGAAAAACAGTTCCGGATCATGAATCTTCTGAACATCGGAATTTCGTTGAAGATCCAGATAAATCATATTTTCAATTTCGTCTCGAAGATGAATGGCAAGGGTTGATTTTCCGCATTGACGAGACCCCAATATTGCAACAATCGGGAAGTGTTTCATATACTCGATGACAATGTTTTCAAGATTTCGCGGCACATAATCTTGCATATTGGAAGTTTAACTTCCAAATTACATGGTGTCAATAAAAAGAATGAGAATCCAATGGTGCCGGGCGGAGAACGATAAATCGATTTATCGGGCATCCTTCGTCAGGCTCAGGACTGGGTATGGATTGCAGTTATCATGACGCTTCGACTGCACTCAGCGCAGTCAGACCGCGAATAACTATGGGGAATTGGGATCCAAGGGTGAGCGGTTCTGGCGTGATAACTGCTCCACCTGTCTCGACGAAGCTTTAGTGAAGTCGTAGCCGGTCCGTCCTGGCGTGGTTCACCTTTGATAACATGACTCCCATGGGCCGCTTCGCCCGCTGCGGCGTCGAAGCTTATGTCCATCCGGCTTGTTCACACCTCAATCACCATGTTTTTCATAACATTGTCTTTAGGATATTTGGGGCAGGACGCATTGGAAGAAGAATAATCCTATAACTAATCTCATTTAAATCTCATCTGTTTTTGCTATAGCATATATCATAATTTTCGACCATAATAATGATAACCATCAGCGCCCTGACATCTGGAAGGAAATTATGCTCAAAAATGCCGAAAATTTTAGCAAAACTATCAAAGAAATCAGAAAAAACTGAATTTGAGCCGGGGGGATTTTACAAGAGAACAGGGAGTCAGTTTTACGACGGTTAACCGTTTTGGAGTCTCTATCAGTGCGGCTTATCGAGGAGTTTGGAAAGGGGTTTGACGAAACGAATCTCCGGAAAATGCGCCAGTTTTATCTGGTCTTTTCAAATCGCGACGCACTGCGTCTCAAATCTGGCGAAGCCCCAAATCAAGAAGCAGTTCAGGCTTAATCAAACGCTCCACCGGCTTATCTGAGATCGGAGTTGACCTGGACCCATTACCGGATGCTCATGCGGGTGGATAACGAAAAAGCACGTAACTGGTACATGAACGAAGCGGCGGAGCAGCAATGGTCAACGCGACAGCTTGAAAGACAGATCACCACGTTTTACTACGAAAGACTTCTTTCAAGCCGCGATAAAAAGGACGTGCGGCATGAGGCTGAGTAGAATTTGAATAAAGTGCAACCGGAGCAATTTATTCGAGATCCCTATGTCCTCGAGTTCCTGGACATCAAAGATCGATCAAGTTTCCGGGAGAGTGATCTTGAAATCGCTTTGATCGATAATCTCCAAAATTTTCTTCTCGAGCTGGGAAAAGGATTTTCATTCGTGGCCCGGCAAAAACACGTCCGTTTGGAAGACGATCATTTTTACATCGACCTGATTTTCTATAATTTTTACCTCAAATGTTGTGTTCTGAAAAGAATGAAGCCATTGTCCGGTATTCCGTTCTCAATGAAAGCCATCAGATTTTTGCTTCAAAATACAAGCTCTATCTTCACAGCGAAGAAGAGTTGCGGATGGAATTGGAACGGGAAAGACGGTTGATCGAAGCTTAGAAAAGCGATTCAGATTAATCCTAAAAATAGACACTGCCTGAAAAAAAACAAAGAGCTCGAAAGCCAATTAAGTATTGATTAGGCTTTTTATCATCGAAGATGAGGCACACTATTAAAGATCACTTCGTATAGATTTTACTCACAGTACTCGTTTCAGAGTTGTGTCAAATAGTTTCTGCGAAAATGTATCCTCCTTCTGCATTTTTCGAAACATATCCATATCAATGTATCGGTTGTTTATTTCCTGCCACTTTTCATCAATGTGGACAAGAATCGTTCCTGCAAATCTCTCATATGACTCAAAGCTGGGAAATATTTAAAGGGAGTGGATTTCGTGAGTCATATTTCGGTTTCCAGTGCCAGGATATTCAGCATGACTTCCCCTGTTTTCCAGGCTTCCTTCCATTGTTCCTCCGGTGCTTCGAAGATATACAGCCAAAGGGTGCCCGTGGCATCATTCGCCGCTAAAACATGATGTATGATTAACGTTTCGTTATCATTTTTGCTATTGACCTGGAATAAAAATGTTTTAAACGGCCCGTTATCGCCGGATGAGGATTTGATGACGGTATTGCTCGAACATATCTCGCTCATGAGTTTCATCGCATAGACACTTGGCGGCATACTCGATTTTGCATCAATATTTTTCAGTATGTTTAGAGTCAGTCCGGTTTTAAAAACGCCGTTAAGGTTGATATCTTCTTTGGTCACAAAAAATGCTTCGGTACCGGCCTTGGTTTCATGTTTGAAGAACCAGCCGTCGGGAATGAGCAGCGCGGATTTGTCGTTTAGAATTACTTTCCATGAATATCCGGAGGGAGCCGGCGGCAAATCAATAGCATAGGCAAACACAGTCATTATGATAAGAAAAAAGGAGATAATGGTTAATTTCATGCGCATCCTCCTTCAGTATAATAAATGTCAAACACTGTCATGATATCACTCCCAATAATTCAGTTATACCCTAGGAATTGGCAGCCTTTTTTTCACGTATTACCATATTTCATGTTCTATTCCCCGATGTTCATGCAGTGGATCCTCGGGTCATCATAGCCAATTCGAAAGTAAAAAACATCATCAAAAACCGCCATTTTCACAAGACCTGTATGTGTTTCAATGCAATCAACGATTTTTCCGTCTCTTTTTCGGATAACTATATACCAATAGGCAGGCTTTGCGAATCTCAGTCTATCAATTTGGGATCCAGTGCTTATAAGTACATATTGCTCAGCTTCGTATTTTAGGAAGGGATTATATTTAATATCAAGTCTCCAACCGTATTTTCTTGAAACAATAATCCCATTTTTAGGCACATATAAATCTGAATGAGTGCCAGCAATAATAGAAGTCGATTTCTGTGAGTTAAATATTTGATCATTTTGTGATAATCTGTTGTTACAATCGAAAAAAGAAATGACTTCAGTGGACAGCTTATTTTCGCATGGCATTTCTGATACACATTTTAATGATGCGGTGCAACTGTAAAAAAATACACTCATTCCTAAATAAGAAGTTACAATCAATGTTTTCAGAAATAATTTTCTCATCGGTGACTGATTTGATCTGGAAATTCCAGACTCAGTCTAGGGACAATAAAATCATTCCATAAAGGAACATTTTCTTTTGGCATACTATGAGCGTACCTGTATTGCCAGAATCTCAAGCCATATCTCATCATCGTCATGTCATCTATGTAAATATTATGGGCTAGTGAATGTCTCCTCTCTGCATGGCCATATTCTCCTTCAAGAAAAACGGGAACTACAATATGTGTGACAAGACCTGAGTTTCTATTATAACCTCCTTCGTTCTGAACCAAATCCATTGTATTGTAAATCAAATTAAATCGTCCTACTGATTTTACTGAAACCGGATAATCATCCCGAATAGGGGTTCCAATCAGAATGATGTTATTTATGTGTATATTTTCACTAGATTCTTCATTCCATGAATCTATTAAATTCAGACACTCAGTTACAAGATTTCCACCGTGACTATGAGCGACTATATTTATAGGTCGTCCTGCACGATACAATTCTCTTATTCGTAAAAATAAATCAACTGCTCCTTCCGTTCTCTCAGCACGAGTATTTCCACCGGACCATGTGAACGGGATATCTTCTATATCCTGCAAAGTGTTAACTACTGCGTTTTTCCAATGAGATGGTCTATGGGGATTACCTTTAATATATTCGAAAAAAGTATTTTTACCCCATGTTCCAAAGACAAATATCGTTTCTCTCCCATCCGGATCCACGTAATTGACCGGATTGCCCCGGCAGTAGGCATACCGGTTCCA